>JAEWIG010000086.1 GCA_023387295.1 Bacillota bacterium
ATAGATTGATTGCATTTGATCATTGGCTTTTGTAATGGACCGTGAGCCGAGATTTGCTTTTTCTAAAGAATCGTGAATGTTTTTCTTTACATCCTCTGTATTTTCGACAACTTGATTGATGCTATCAGAGATTTGTGAGATTACAGTAGATGTTGCGTTAACGTCATTTACTTGACGTTCAGTACCTGCTGCAACTTCTTCAATAATTTCCGCAATATGTCGAGTAGCTAAGTTCGATTGTTGCGCACCGGTAGAAAGCTGTTGCGCATTTGTTGAAACCTCATTAGTAGCAATAGACACATTGTTTAATACACTTTTCCATGTATCGGCTGTATAGTTTAGCATGACAGCTATTGGTTTCAATTGTCCTACATCATTTTCATCAATGCGGTTAGTCATGATTCCATCTGATAACTCTTCTAAAAAGCTATTAATCTTAGTGATGGGTTTAACAAATCTTCGATAATTTATGATCGAAGACAGAATTCCTATAAAAGTCCCTAACACTAACATTGATGATAATGTAATCCATAATTGCATTCCTTCTAAATTGTTTCCAAAAGAAACTCCAAATCCGACTAGTAAAACACCAGGAATTACGACAATTAATGTACGAAACATATAACTAAATAGACTCATAAATAAGATAACTCCTTACTACATTTATTATACTTATCTAGTATTTCGGAAAAACATCTTCACATTTTTATTATTAAATGGTGAATACATCCTTCAATAACCTAATATACCATATTTATGTAATAGTATAATACGAATTGGAAGTTATAACAATATAACAAGGGATTAATTATCAAAAAAATCATAATAGTATGTTATTATTTCGAGTATTTTTACATATATAGAAAATTGCAGATAAAAAACCCAACATGTGTTGGGTTTCGTTTATCAATATTCAACTAGTTTTATTAAAATATTAAACTGTACCCAATATGACACCGAGGTCCTTTAAGTATTGACGGTAAGCAATACTCATTCGATCACAAACTAATGAAAGTTCAACTTGTAGGTCTAGTGGTAATTCCTCAGGCTTTTGATTTTCAACAACGGGCTTGTCCTGTGCAAAAATTTCATCCTGAAACTTTACAATTTCTTCATCAGTCGTTCCAGTGTCATAATTGAATGAAAGGATTCCATAAGCAACAGATTTATCTTCATTAACAGGACGAACGGTTAAAATAATCGTCATTTCCGAATTGCTTTCTCGATCTCTCTTCGTAAATTTTACTGTTAATGGTCGTATAATCTCATAAGTATAATAAACAAATTTTGGTGTTCCAGAACCATCTGGATCCGGTTGAAAAATCGCAATTTCGTCTGAATAAATACGGCCATTTTCTACATTTACTTTATAATCTTCAATTTCCCGATGACTTTCTGTACCTAAATAGCCCATATGAACAACTGCCAGATGTCCGACATCAAGGAAATTTTCAATAATACGAGGTGGCTTAGCATTTACCTCCTGCGGTCCCCAAATAACATTGCGAAACTCAGGCAATTCCATTTCCTTATACGAAAAAAACTCAGGATTATTATTCGCTAAATTAACCCAAATAAAACCATATTTCTCCATACATCCGTATGCTTCTGCTTTTGCTTTTGAAGGAATCGCTCTTCCTTCAGGTAGCTGTGGAATCTTCACACAATTACCGTCATGATTGAATTCCCATGCATGATAAGGGCAAACAAGACAATCAT
Source organism: Bacillota bacterium (assembly GCA_023387295.1). Classification (GTDB taxonomy): domain Bacteria; phylum Bacillota; class Bacilli; order Bacillales; family Cytobacillaceae; genus Cytobacillus. The sequence goes on from JAEWIG010000086.1 coordinate 1,720, forward strand.
TCTTTACCTCCCCTAGTGAAAGAGCCGCTCCTCTATGTATACACAAATCCTTAAATGCATGTACCCCTTTGCTATTTCTGAAAATCGCAAGACGCTCTCCCATTACAATAATTTGTACTGGTTTCTCCCCCACATCTACTGAACGACAAGCGACGATCCAATCTTCTAATAAAACTTTATCTTGTATCATGTTGTTTTCCCCCATCTCGTTTTCCTTCTGCTCAGTTATCCTAATCTATTGATTTCCTCTTCAGACACTTGCCTTCCGCTCCCATCAACAAAATAGCAATATTAACATCGATTACTAACACAGCCTTTATTTTAAGGTGAGATTATCCAATCGTCAACCCTAAATACGAACGAATAAAATTATTTTTAAATAAATGTTCGTCTTTTATATACAAACAATTATTTTTTTAATATAATTCAGTTGAAAATGTTATTAATCCTTAGAGGAGGAACTCCTGTTGGAATCAAAACCAAATAACGGCATCATCATCGGTGTAGATGATAAAATTAGTTACGGAAAAGCTATTCTGCTAGGTGCGCAACATGTTTTAGCAATGGATTTATATATTGCACCAATCATTATTGCTAGTCTGTTAGCATTAGGAACTGAGAATACGTCCTTTTTTATTCAAATGTGTTTTTTAGCTACAGGAATAGCTACATTAATTCAAACAGGAGCAGGAATTAAACTTCCTGTTGTTCAAGGTCCTTCTTATGTACCAATTGGGGCGATCGCTGCTATTGGTGGAAAGCTAGGGCTTGGTGCCATTGCTGGTAGCTTAATTCCAGGAGCAATCATTATTGCACTGCTAGGTTATCCATTAAAATGGTTTGCGAAGGTTGTTAATAAAATTATTCCCCCGCTTGTGGGTGGAACGGTTATCATTATTGTTGGGATTGCCCTAATGCCTGTAGGTTTGAATAATATTTTTATGGCAAAAGGAAATGTCGGAGATAATATTATCATTGCCTCTGTATCTGCAGCTGTGCTCATTATTTGCATGCTACTAGGACGAAAAATGCACGGAATAGGGACCTTTTTCCGTTTAGTGTCTGTTTTGATTGCGATCATAGCAGGTACCATAACAGCTAGTTTTTTTGGAGGCGTTGATTTTTCACCTGTTAAAGATGCAGCCTGGTTTTCATTGCCTTCTTTGCTCCCGTTCGGTAAACCAATCTTTAATTTAAGTGCTATCATTACAATGGTATTTGTTTATTTCATTATTTTGATCGAAACTACGGGGACTTGGTTTGTCGTTTCAACAGTAACGGGAAAAGAATTAGATGAAAAACGTTTAAACCGCGCTTCTGTTGGAGAAGGACTTGGCTGTTTCGTAGGGGCCTTATTTGGTAGTACCCCGATGACTGGCTATTCATCTAATGCAGGCCTGCTCGCGATCACTGGGGTAGCTAGTAGACTAGCCATTATGGCAAGTGGGGTTATTCTTGTAGGCCTAGGACTTGTTCCAAAACTTTCTACTGCTATCACTTGTATTCCTGAACCCGTTATTAATGGAATCTTTGGTATTGTCTGTGTGGCCATTGTTACGAATGGAATGAAAGTCATTCAACCTATCATTATCGATGATCGAAATATGATGGTCATAGGAATTCCGATATTATTAACATTAGCGGTAACGGTTCTTCCTAAGGAAGTTTTACATAGTGCTCCTGATTGGGCAACGTATTTTTTATCTTCTGGTATTACCGTTGGTGCACTAGCAACTGTGCTCTTAAATCTAATCATTCCTAATAGTAAAGAAAACATATCCGAGACAATGAAAGAAATAACAAACAGTTAATTTTAAAAATGGCCACCCCTACTTTAATATAGAGATGGCCATTTTACTATTCTTCATTTTATTTTGACGTTTTTTCATTCCATAATTTCATCGGATCTTGAACAGAACCGTCTCTTTCCATTAGTCTAATGGATATTTCTCGTTCGGTTCTATCTTTCTTTAAATCTTGGTAAATCATTTTTGATTTTCCAAGGCCAGCTTTTTCGGCATCGTCAACAGATGCACTATAATAAACCGTTTCAATACCAGCAAAGTACATCGCTGTTAAACACATCGCACATGGTTCACCGCTTGCATACATGATACAATCGCTTAAATCCATTGTTTGCAGCTTTTCTTGTGCCCTTCTCATCGCTAGCAATTCAGCATGACCGCTAACATCATTCTTAATATGAAGTTCATTTACACCTTCACCAATTATTTCATTGTCTCTAACGAGGACTGCCCCGAACGGCTGGCCTCCTTGCTCGACATTATCTACTGCTAGTTGAATTGCTTTTTTCATATATTGATTCACAACCATATCTCCTTTCTATTAACTAGTTTTGACAATATCCTTCCCAAACGATTTTTCGATAAAAATTAGGGTCAGTATCTCCTTCTGTACTAATTAGCAATATACGAGAATCTGAATTAAGCATCATTTCGTTACATACTTCTTCATACTTCTGATCCGTTCTTAAATAATGCAGTAAGCCAAGCGTAACTGCACCTGACACCCCAGCAACGATTTGTGGGTCTTTACGCAATGGATTTCCGTAAACCCGCATTCCAAGTGCCGCAACGGAATCACTACATGAAACAGAGCCTATCGCATATTGACGAAGTAGACGAAAAGCTCTCGTGTTCGGCTCACCACAAGCAAGACCTGCCATGATTGTATTCATATGACCGGAAACAATTTCTCGATTGCCCGACCTACTTGAAAACGAACGATAAAAACAATCTGCTTCGTCAGGTTCCACTACAATAATTTTCGGAGGTGCTTCGGGATAAAATTCAATCATACATGCCGCAATCGCTGCAGCAAAAGATCCTACACCTGCTTGTAAAAAAACATGTGTTGGTGGCTTGGCAGATGACTTTTTTAATTGCTCTTCTATCTCCTTCGCAATGGATGCATATCCTTGCATAATCCAAAGCGGGATTTCATCATACCCATCCCAAGCTGTATCCTGTACCATAATCCAACCATTTTCTTCTGCAAGCTGTGCACACATTCTGACTGTATCATCATAGTTAACATCCGTTATTTCAGCAAACGCCCCTTCATTTCGAATGGCATCTAGACGTTTAAGGGAAGACCCTTTAGGTAAATAGATAACTGACTTATGACCTAATTCACGTGCTGCCCATGCAACCCCTCTTCCGTGATTACCGTCCGTAGCAGAAATAAATGTTAGTTCCCCTATTTGGTTTTTAACATCATCTGAAAGTAATGAAGAGAACGATAAATTGGCAATATCCTTCCCCAGACGGCCAGCAAGGTATTTTCCAATGGCATAAATTCCACCGAGTACCTTAAAGGCATTTAAGCCGAAACGATAGGACTCATCCTTCACACGAATATCTGCAATATTTAAATACTTTGCAAGCTCTTGTAAATGATGTAAAGGTGTTTCCGTAAAAGCTGGATGTGTTTTCTGAAAGCTATGTATTTTATGTACTTCATTTTCTTTAAAATAGCGAAGCTCACTTTCATTATACTCACTTGAATAGAAACTATTTTTTACCCATTTAACCGGATTATCTTTCGTTTTCAGCATGAGAATCCTCCATTTATCCTAATGAGTCAGTAACTTAATTTTCAAATTTTTTCGTTAGCTACTTTTTATAGTATCATATATAATGATTCTCTTGGGGATGTTTAAAAGGAATTCTTCGTTTGTCTATGGAATATTAAATATTGGGGGTGGACTTTAGTGCCAGGAAAATGGTTGCCAATTTTAATCTTATTAACTGGTCTTTTGTATATATTCGTTATTCCTGAGAAATCAGTTCTCATTACCATCCTTTTCAAAATTATTCCGATGCTACTTATTATTTATTATGCCTACCTTAACAAAAAAATCGGGAAGGATAAATACTCGATCATTTTGTTAATCGGATTATTTTTTTGTATGCTCGGAGACACTTTCATCGTCATCTCGTTTGTCATGGGACTAATTGCATTCTTAATCGGACACTTATTTTATATAGGTGGTTTTTTAACAAGATGGACATTTTCATGGCTACGTTTTAGTACGATTGTACTGATTACGATTTACGCATTCTTGATGGGAAATAAACTAGTTAGTTCACTGCAAATGAATGATATTGCTTATTTAATTATTCCCGTTATCTTATATATTTGCGTGATTTCTTTCATGTTTTGGTCAGCCAATATGACCGGGAACAAATTCGCCATATTTGGTAGCACCCTTTTCGTTATCTCGGATTCAGTGCTTGCTTGGAATAAGTTTATCAATGACGTTCCATATTCTGATGAAATTATTATGGTTACTTACTATTTGGCTCAATTTTTTATTGCTAGTAGTATTTTGGCTAGGGAAAAAGAAAGGGCTAAATATACGTAAAGAAGCTGCTCAAATTGAGCAGCTTCTTTTTTGTATATATGTAACTTATCAATTACTATTGGTTTTCGAAATCTAATAGTATAAATTGTTCGTCTGAAATGACTTGAATGTTATTTCGGCCTAACAGTGCAGCCGTTACACCGTTTCCGATAATTTTCTTTCCGATAAATTCACCGTTATAAATCATCGTACTCCCACAAGAAGGACTATTCTCCTTCAAAACAACTAATGTTGCTTTTAATGCCTTTGCCTTTTCCAAAGTATCATAGGCTCCTCCAATGAAGGAGTCCGTTACGTCACTACCCGATATATCAATGACTCTAGCCTTGCCATCTAATACGGCTTCACCGTCACCATTAACAATCTCAGCAGGTCTCCTAGGAATTAGGAGTCCGCCTAACACCTCAGGACATACTGCAATTGCCTTTCCTTCAGCAATTAATCTATGAACCTTGTCATTTAAACAATGTCCTCCATCATACCTCACTTCTAAGCCTGCTAAACATGAACTAACTAATATCATTCATTTCACCTCACCACATACGTTCTCATCTATTTACTCTCTTAAAAATAAGATAAAGAATATCTTTTTTATATTAGCATAAGTTCAAACTATGCAAGTGAGCGTTTCTTCTCCAAAAGTGTTTAGCCTCATTGAATACGTTTTATACTCTTTATCCATTATTCTAAAAAAGAAAAATCGACTAGAAAATCTCGTAGTATGCCCTATATAAATAAACTGCACAAATTTTCTAGATGAACTTGTTTTATTCCAACTTCTTTCTTGTTAATCATGCTTTTAATTCTATACCCATCAAGAGTTTTAAGCACCCTGAATTTCCAATGAATCCCGCTATTAGCCGTATTTGCATATTTCTCTTGGTCAATTATTTGGTCTATAAAATTACTTAAGGATGTCACTAAAAATTGATCAAAAAACCTAATAAGCAGATAACCTTGTCCACTATGGCCGGCAAACTTATCCAGATTTACTTTTCTAATATCAAACCAATTAGCATCATTTTGAACTGATGGTGATAATACAAAATAGTTTTGCTTTGTAAAAATTGTAGTATTCCTATATTGCTTAAAACCAAGTTCTTTAACCAAAATATCCTTATTTACATTTGTTGAACTACTACGATTTCCACTCATTAATATTCCACCTTTTCTATTAGACTTCCGCTATTATAACCCAAAATATTGTAGTGGTGTTTTAGCAATTCAATCGCTAAACATCGTCTTTAATTTTGACTCATCAAATGTGGCTGCTCAGTAAAAAGTTCGAAATATCGGAGTAATGACCATGTTAGCTTGGATATCTCGGTTAACCACCATTCTTAGTTGCATTACAGTTAACCATTTAGTCATTTCTCATTTAATATCAAATTAAAAAGCATCCTACAATTCTATATATATAGTTAATTTTTGGTTATTCTTAAAGGAATCATCATATTGTTCATGCGAATAAGAAATTTGTCAAAGTCCATGGTTCCTTCCTTTTTTAAACGCCGAACTTCACTCTGCATCCATCTCCATTCTTCAAGAAGTTTTGGTGATAAACTCTCTTCCTTTTCTCGAATTTGTTTTAAAATATTCAGATTGGCATTCATAAATGATTCATAAGTATAAGTGAATTCATCTTCTTGGGGTATTGTTTGTCGCTGCTTCTCTTGCTGTTGAGGGAAATGGGTAGTCCATTTCATATGAAGGTTGTTATTAATTCTTGATTGTCTATCCTCTAAACTTTTCCTGTACTCTTCTCTTTGTCTTCTCAATACCTCTTGACGTTGTTGCCATTCAATTTTTTCCAGTGAATCTTCTAGAAAATTCAGTTGTTCTTTAAATAACGGTA
>JAEWIG010000097.1 GCA_023387295.1 Bacillota bacterium
GTCTCTCATACTCTCAGAACCATCTTGATATCTCGTAACAGCCTCTATTTTTTGATCATTCGTAAATCTGGTCATGAAAAATGCACCTCCAATTGTTAGATGTGTCTAACAATTGGGGTGCAGTTCAGCTAAACTATCTAGCTATCGTGTTTTTTTATGGAGTTTTATCAAGAAAAATACATAATTGTTAATTAAATCACACTTGAAACATGTTATACTTTTGATATGGGTATTTATTACTATGTAATTGGAAGGGAAGTGGGTTTTTGAAAACTTGTCAAAATGAAAGTGGATTAACCCTTCTAGAAGTTTTACTGTCAATCGTGATATTATCAATCATTCTTGTTTCAGTTGTGAACTTTTTCCCACAAATGGGATTAATGAATAAGAAAAATATAGATAAGCAGCAGGCGATTAATACAGCGAAGGAAATACTGTTTGGCTATCAATCTGATCCGGATATTAGCGAATTAATTTCTAATCCAATAACTACCGATAGATATGAAATTATCGAGAGAACAGTTGATTTTAATTACTTTCAAGATAAGGTTGAAAATAATGGGTATAGTGTCCAGTTTAAATTAAAAACGCAAGCAGATATTGGTTCGAGTAGTGGGAATAATCTATACCAAATTCATATTTTGCTATTTAATAAAAAAGGAACGCTAATTACTGAAACATATGGATATATTACGCATAACTAGGAGGGGAATATGTGTATAAAAACGAGAAAGGCTTAACACTATTAGAAGTACTCGTAACACTTGTTATTCTCTCTTTTATTGGCGTATTAATATGGAGCGTCTTTAATAGTGGAATTAAATTTTCTAATAAGGAAATTTCAAAAAATCAAATGCAGCAAGAAGCGAATATTATTTTAACAACTCTTACAAAGATTCATCAAACAGCGACGAGTTATTCTATTAATTCTAACGCGAGCTGCTCCGTTACAGTTAATGCTAACTTTAGTCATAGTAGTGAAGTTTATAATTTCGAAAATCAAAAATTATGTATAAATATCACTCACAACAATGCGAGTGATGATTTTGACCCTATTTATCATAATAATTTAGTAACTTTCTATATTACGATTTCTGAGAAAAATAATAGAAAAAATGAAATATCAATCGAAGGTGTATTATCTAGACTGAAAGATTTTTAAGGTGGTGAGATAAATGAAGAATGAAAAGGGATATGCACTTCCAACAGTTTTGCTTATTATGGTAATCTTTACGGTTGTTGCGCTAGCATTCTTCGGCCAAGCACTTAATAGCACGAAGCAAAATGAGAAAATTGAAACCCAATCACAGTCGGTTGCTCTTTCGGAAATGGGAATAGATTATTTTTATCAGGAAGTAGGTAATTCCTATACTAAAAACCAACCCATTGTAGAAGCAAAAATTGCAAAAATGATTGATGATGATAGAGAGAAAGATGATTTGCAATCGCCTGAGTTTTATGAGCAAAAAGCAAAAGAATTAATGATTGAGCTGTTAAAAGGCGATTTAAACGGTGGAAATAAAGAAGTTGGACCGTCTTCGTCATATATCATTCAATTTAATGAAAATGATGTTTCAGACCTAGGTGACGCGATAGGAATTACATATACGAGCATTGGAAAAGAAGGGGAGGAAACCTCCACTCTTGGAGCAAATTTAAACATCCATCTTAAAGGCACGGGAATTGGTGATAGTAGCGGAGATTTAACAGAGATTTCAATGCCGGATTTCAATAGCATAAAAAAACCAGAAAATATCTCTAGAGAATGTATAAATCCTACTGGAAATAATCAAGTAAAAAATTGTTCAGAGATATTAGTAACGAACGGTAAAAGTGATGGAGATTATAGGAACAAAGGAAATAATAAAGATAATTTAATTATTTATTCAACAACTAACCTTGATTTAAAAAATGCGAATAAAATGGAAGATATGAAACTGCATATAAATGGTGATTTATCTACGGGAAATTTAAATAACACGAAAAAGACTTTTATTGAAGTAACAGGAAATGCAGACTTGGATGGGAAAGTTGATCTAGATGATTTATCAAAAATACATGTTAAAGGCAATTTGACCGCTAAAGAAGTAGAAATGGATCGCTCGAAAATTGTAGTTGGCGGAGCAATGACAGTAGATAAGGAACTAGATATTGAGGAGAAATCCCAATTAATTGTGGGTGGAAGTTTAATGGCAAGAGATGAAGTAGATGTTGATGAAAAGTCTAGTTTAATTGTGAAAGGTGCTCTAATGGTTTCTAAAGATTTAGAAGTTGAAGATAGTTCGTTTGTGATAATCTATGGGTCAGCGCATATTGTTGGGAAATTAGAAATTGATAAAGGTTGTAAAGTATGTGTGGCTGGGAGTCTTGCTTATGGGAAACTAGAAAATAAAGGGAAATTATTTGTGCAGGGCGATAGTCAAGAATTATTTGAAAAAAACTGTGGTCTAGGTGGTAATAACCCCGCGAATTGGAATGATGAGATTGGGAGAACGATTGAATATAACAGTGGAAAATAAAATAATCAGGGTGATAGAATGAAACCATTTGTTTTTGCTATAATTTCTCTGTTTATCCTTGTCCCTATTCTTTGTTTAATACCGAT
>JAEWIG010000216.1 GCA_023387295.1 Bacillota bacterium
CCATTAAAAATTCGTACAGCACTTGGAAGTGCTTCTAGCATTTTATGCTGAACACTCAGTTGCTTTAATCTTTGCCCAATAAAAGAAGGCTTTTCCTTCATAATAAGAGAACCTGATTCTAATAAAAAAACTTGTTCTGCAAGTGGTAATGCCTCTTCTAATCGATGTTCTACCATCATAATGGTCAAACCCAAATCTCTGTTTAGCTTCTGCAACATGCTCATAAATTCAGATGCCGCAATCGGGTCTAACTGTGAAGTCGGTTCATCCAAAAGAAGGACTTTCGGCTGCATGACCATAACAGAAGCTAGATTTAGTATTTGTTTCTGACCTCCAGATAAATCTGTTGTTTTTTGATGAAACCAATGATGAATCCCAAAAAAATGAGCCATTTCACCAATTCTTCTTCTAATAATAGGTGTAGCAACACCTAAATTCTCTAATCCGAATGCTAGCTCATGCCACACCTTCCCCATGACAATTTGCTCGTCAGGATTTTGCATGACGTACCCAATCTCACTAGAAGAAGAACGACGCTCTAACGTTTCTAACTTCATACCATTGTAAAAAACATTCCCTTTTCGTTTCCCATGTGGTGTCAATTCCTGTTTTAATAATTTTAGTAGAGTCGTCTTACCCGAACCCGATTCACCAAATATGACAACAAATTCTCCTTGCCTAACGGAAAAGCTTACATCTCTCAACACTTCTTTACTTTGTTCTGGAAAGGAGAAACTTAAATTCTCGACCTTAAAAATCTCCATTGTAAATTCTCCTTTATTTCAATAACTGAAGGTATGAACATCAATAAACACACAACTGTATATTGAAGAAACGTGGTAAAAGAAATCTCTAGCTTTGTAATAACTGGATAATAATAAAAATAAAATGATTGGAATGTTCCTATAAAAGCAATACACAACACAAGAGTTGAACTACCGAGCGTTATATCTCGGTTCTGCCATTTAAAAATGGAAAAATTCGTTCTCCCCTTTAACCCATAACCTCTTGCTTTCATCGAATCAGACTTACTAAAAGCATGCTCCAGAGAAGAGATGAATGTACTTTTAAAAACAATCAATCCTCCAAGCACTCGATCCGTTATGCTATCACTCGTATAAAAACCTAATGCTTTCTGTGCTTGATTCACTTTCACAAATTGCTTTTTAAACATTGGAATAATCGTAAACAACATTGAAATGAAGAGTGCTAATCTTGGAAGTAACTTCCCAAAAAGATAAATAATTTTGTCAGTAGACAATATTTCACGATACGATTTACTCCAAAAAGCAATCGAAATGATCATACTCGCTAAAGCAATACCATACATACCCGATTCAAATGTGATAGGATTATCATTCATGAAAAACAGAATTCTTTCTCCATTATGTGCAAATAACAAATTCGTCATGGCAACTAATAAAAAGACGAATGTATAAAAAACAATTTCTTTTATGACTATTCGAAACGGATTTAAAACGATAAAAAATAATAAGCTACCTACAACAGAACTACCGATAACAATCGGATTTACTGTACAAACTGTAACGATAAAAACAGACAGATAATATAACAATAAAATACTTGGATGGTATGAAGAAAAACCCTTCACTATAATCACCTTACCTCAGCGGCATGTTAAAACTCGTTGCCTAAATCTCTCCCTAAATCACACGTGTACTTCAATTCAATCTTATCGCCATCATTTAATTCATATTTACTAACACCATAGTTAGGAAACACACCATTCACGGCATACATCCACCCACTTAAAGGGCCGCATGAGAACTCATATAAATAGTTAATTCCTTGTATATAGACACTGTTATACACATTCATATTTGCACCTTGATACTCCATTTGAATCCGATTATGCCGTACAGTACGATGCAAAATATCGAAAACGGTGTCACCAGGACGTAAAACATATTCCGTTTCTTCTAAAATCACCCCATCTTTTGGAACATATTTTTTTAATTCGGGCTTTAATTTGTCCATGTTATCCAATACGGTGTCAGCTCGTATCGAAATCGTAATCGTTTCAGAATCCTCATTAATTTCATCAATATGAGTTAAATAATATTCATTTACCGACTGAATTTTCGTACCTGAAAATAATATAGCAACAAGTAGAATGACGAAGCCTAGTGAAAGTAAATCTTTTCTCATTGAAAAAAACCTCCAATCACTACTCTTCTTCCATCATCATTTGTTGCAGTAATTTCTCTTGCTTCCGCTTTCTCATTCGCCAAATCATGCTGATGCTAACCATTATTACGACAACTCCAATCACAACTGCAATGACTTGAGCTCGGATTAAATTATCAATTTGTGTTTTCGATTTCTCAACATCTTCATATTTAAGGATTTTTTTACGGTCTTCCTCACTCAACTTCTCATAGCGAGCAACAATTTCTTCCACATTTTTCTTATCTTTAATAGAAAGGTCTGTAAATGGATATAACTTGTTTAGAATTTCATTATTTAATGATTCGATTTCTTCCTTGATTCGTTCAATATCCGCTCTCTTCTGCTGCAACTCAACTAAAATATTTAGATGATCGCCACGATTCTCAGCTTTTTCTAGCTTCTCTAACAGCTTAACCACTTCTACATAACTGGTCGTCGTTATTTTTTTTGGTAAGCGATTTACCTTTTCCATATCTTCGGGAGTAAATAAAGTCGTACGGGTAAAATTAGTATTCGTATTAAACAAAGGTGTAATGCTGCCATTACCGCTTTCTGTAACTCCCATTCCTCTAGCAATCGGCTCAGATGTATTCCTTATCCCTAAAGTCTTCATGGCATCCGATAATTTATAATAGTTAAAAACATAGGAGCGTTCTGAAAGGGGTATTTCCTTAAACTCCGCAAATATCTCTTCAACCTGAGCTTTTTCATGTGAAGAAACCTTTACAGGTAAAAGCTCAATGGATTTTTTAACAGATTCTATTCGGTTCTTTAACTGACTATCCATTTCTTTTCGAAAATCATAAAGACTTCGATAACCACCTTCATAACGGTACAACGCTACTAGTGAATAGAGCACTTGCTCACTTGCCATTGTGTTCGATTCATCTGGTAATGATGTTGGATTGCTGGGATTATATTCTTTTGAATGAATAAATCCACCATCATCATTTTTATATTTCATTAGGCTATCTAATAAATTATGGCCATCTTTAATGAAGCGGGAATCGTTTAATGAATCGATACCTAGAGCAGCTAATGCCACTAAAACTTGAACTGTACTTTCAGCATTTTTATTCCCCCAGCTTTCATAATCCCCTTCTTCTAGCTGTAACTGCGATAATGTATTTAACGACTCATCGACTACTTGACGAACCGTTTTCGTCACCTTTTTTTTCGTAGCTTTCCATTCATAGGTATACGTTTGTTCGCTATTATAGTAAGGAGCTAATGCTTGTAACGCCATACCCGTCATATCCGGATCAGCTTTATCTTGGTAGAAAGAAAACCCTCCATCTGGCAACTGCAACATCAGGATTTCTTGAATAATATCATCCCTACTATAATAGGATGCTTCTGGGATTTTGTATCTCATACTATCAAGTGTAATCAACCCCCATATCCAACCATTAATACCTTGAGCACCTAATGAAACGGTCTTACCTCGATTATATGTTCCATCTGCAATGAGATTAATCGGCTGACCTTTCTCATCACTACCAATTGAAGTGGGATCCCCTCCCATCGCTAAGATAGCTAATGATATTCGATGCCATTCAGTTGCTTTCGATCCATCAAGCCTATCAGCACTACTCTTATAGCGTTGACTCACCACATCTTTGATTACTGCCAAATAAGCATCATAATCATCGTGATAGCCAATTCTACCCATACCTATTGGATACCAATCTCCTACCGTTTTACCTGCATACTCTAAATAACGATTGTTCAACAGGGGTTCATCGATAGCAATCCCCGAACTTTTTTTCTTCCAATTAAGAATCCCTTCTATATTCTCAACAAGCTGTTCATGACTATATTTCTCTTCAGCCTTGATAGATGAAAGCGGCGAAAACATTCCTATACTCACACAAACGAAAATCATTGTAATTAATCGATTCATGCTATTCATGTATTCTTTGCCCCTCTAGAATCAATCATTACCATTCTTTGTACCAGTCTCCGCCTTCATCTCCATCTCTCCCCATACTTCCATATCCACCAATATCCTTCCCGTAATGTAATGTGTAACGAATTCTTACAATATCACCATCTAGTAAATAACTATCGGCAAATCCAAAGTTTGGATAATCTCCATTTACGCTATACATCCAGCCTGAACCATTCGCGAAATCAAATTCACCTAACCAATCTGGATGATAATTTTCTAAATCAAATTGAGTGGATGCATCTCTAACTAACTCAAGTAAATCCTCAGGAATAACAGGATTCATGACTAAATCCGGCTTACTAATAGCAGCTAAATAAAATGAACTCTCGAGTGTTCCCGTATTTTCATACGTAAATCCATTATCTCTTAGCAATTGGTCCAAAATATAAGACGTTTTTTCCCCTTGATGTATGTCTATTTCAGTCGGAGGAATTAAATATCCAAGTCCAATCGTAGAAGCTTCTATGCTAATGGTAGCTTTCCCAATTACTTCGCCCTCTGCCACTTTCGTTGCATGAACAAAAAAAGTCTCAGTAATCGTTCTACCTTCTTTATCTGTAACCGTAATGATTACTTCATTTTTCCCATCCTGAAGGTTTAATTTATAACTTGTTTTTGTACTATCATCCCAGATGAATGGAATACCCACTCCATTCACAGTGACGATTACATTTCCGCCTCTAATTCGATTCCCTTCATGATCTACTGGCCATACATTGAATGTTTTAATCGTTCCTCTAATAGTCGTGCCATCCACTAAATCTGTTACCAAACTTGGTGCATCTTTATCTTCTTCAACTTCTGATTCTTCACTACCAGTAGGCTTCACATATGAAACTTCATACTCTTGAATCAGTGCGTCACCATCGTTGTACGCCTTTAATGCGATTGTATTTTTTCCTTCTTGAAGATTAATAGAATAGCTTCCTTTATCACTATCGCTTGCCAGCTCACCATTGACTTCAACTGTTAAGCCCACTTGCTCTGAACCATCTTTAGCAATTGCATAAAAATCTAATGTAGGAATAACGACTTCTTGATCTTTCAAATCTGTATCTATTTTCAAATTCGATTCTTTTTGATTGAATACAACAATATATTCTTGCTCTACGGATTTCTTTGAACCATCAGAAGCAGAAATGGTTATTTTGTTTTGACCTTTATTTAAGCGAGCGCTGTATTTTCCTTCACTTATATCCTCTGTTAGCTCTTCTCCATTTGCAAAAACAGCAACATCAATTTGTTCATCATCTCTTTGTGCGCTCGCACTAAAATCTAATTCCGATTTTGTTACTTCCATCTCTTGATTCAAGCTGGAATAAATAATGATTTCTCCCTTTTCTAAAGTAACCGTATAATCTTTAGAAACTGAAAAAACCTTCCCTTTTGTATCTTGATATGTTACTAAAACAGTAATAGCATTATCGCCTTCAGCTAAAATCACACTACCGGTAAAATCCGATTCTATATGATTATTTAAATAAACCTTAAGCTCATTCACTATATAATCATGCTGCTTTTGCTTCACGATAAATGAAAATTCTTTCTTCGTTACAATTTCTTTATTAATGATTGTTGTGGTAAAGTAATCATTTGCTTCTAGACTATCCGTTTCATTATCTGAAGCAACAATTTCTATATTCTCTTCATCTTGTTTATCATTTTCTTTTGATTTATTTTCTTTATTATCTTGTGGTTTCTGAGCATTGTTTGGTTTTTGTATTGTGTCTTGATTTTGGTCTGGTCGTTGGGAGCTAACATCCCCTTGCATCTCTTGTTCATTACTAGGTTTTTGTATTCTCTGACTATTATCTGCTTTGTTTAAAGTTGAATTAGTTGTTACATCACTTGACTTATCCGATGGATTTTCATTCGTTTTTTTACTCGTTTCTTTTGGCTCAGGTTGATCCTGCTTCTTCCCTTCACCCGCTTCCTTACTCTCCTGTTCCTTACTAGTTCCTTCAGATTTATTTATTCTATTATTTTTTTCTTCATTGGACTTTGAAGTAGGACGACTATCACTCACCAGCGCAATTTGAGAATTATTTTTTGCATGATCGATCATTGGATTTTCTGGCGTTATGTTCAGCTGTTTACTTAATGCATTCCCAACATATGTCGTACACAATAAAACTACCAATAAAGGTATGCAATATTTAATAAGTTTTTGGCGGTTACGTATGAATTTTTTTAATCGATTAAAGAAAACCTTCATCGTTTACCTCCTTTCATGAATGATAAATTGATCGTTAAGAAGGTATCGCATTCAAGGCAAAATAAAATCCTCTATTCACTTTTCACCAATTTTGCGGCGGTAAAAGTACAACACTGCACCAGCAGCAATAAAAGTAAAACCTAAAAATAGAAGGTTAAAATGATTGGTCGATGTATTCGGAAGTGCGGATCCAGAGGCGAACTGACCTCCTTGGTTATTTGGGCTGCTGCGTCTTTCGGAATAACCAGAATTATTATTAGAAGTCCCGGATGTTTGATTATCATTTTCTGATGAATTATCACTTCCTGATGTATGATTATTGTTGTTTTCACCGACAGCTGTTTGATTCATTAACTCCTCTAGCTTTTCTTCCAGTTCAACCAAATCGTCATAGTTCGTTACTAATTTTTGTTGGGCTAATGTTAAGCTCTTATACGCTCGTCTGGCTTTTTCCACAGCTGGTTTATTTTCTAACTTAAGCTTATTTACACTTGGAAGATTACCAATTTCTTCAATTACTTTTGCAATTACTTTTTGGTTTTCTTCTTCGTTCGTTATTTCAGCTAACTTTGCTTCTAAAGTAAGCAGTTCATCATAATTTGTTACCATTTTTTGTTGGGCTAAAGTTAAGTTTTTATATGCCTGTCTGGCTTTTTCAATATCTGTTTTATTTTTAATCGTAATGTCTGATACTCTTGGAAGACTATTAATTTGAGAAATAACTTTGTCTACTGCTACTTTATCCGCTTCATTCTTGATTAATTCTGCTAATTTTGCTTCTAGCGTTTTTAGCTTAGCTTGATTCGTAACTAGCTTTTGTTGAAGTGTCGTCAAACGATTAAATAATTTTCTTGCATTTTCAATCGCATTTGCATGATCGAGCGTTACATTTTTTGCTTCAGGAAGATTATTAATTTCCTTGATTACTTTCTCTGCTGCCGCCTTGTCTGCCTCAGTTGCTGCTAATTCTGCTAGTTTCTTTTCTAATGCTTCTAAATCAGGAAAGTTTGTCACCAGTACCTTCTGTTCTGCTGTTAATGCATCATATAATTTTCTAACATTCGTAACTATTGCTTGGTGCTCTATTTTAAGATCAGATAGTTTCGGGAGCTTATTAATTTCGTCGACTACTTTTTTCGCTTTTTCCTTATCTTCCTCTTCATTATCAGCCCCTTCATAC
>JAEWIG010000233.1 GCA_023387295.1 Bacillota bacterium
TAATTGCTGTAAGCAACTGTCTACACAGGCTTCTTCATCTTTTTGGTATGCGTGATAGAGATATGGGAATGGAGCATGAATAATATTGGATGCCTGTGGTCCAAACCCTTCTTTGGTTTTTCTAATTCCCCCAACACTCATTGTGAGATAGGTTTTTCCATGGAATGAACCATTAAAACTAATAATCTCATTTTTACCTGTATATGCTCTTGCAATTTTAATAGCTGACTCTAAAGCTTCTGCTCCCGTTGTTAATAACAAAGCACGATTTAATTTTTCTGGAAAAAGACTAGTTAGCCTTTCACATAAATCGGCACGCAGTTCATGTGCGCAATTATATGAGTTTAAGAATCTCTCAGCTTGTTCTTGGATAGCTTTCACAACTTTTGGATGAGAATGACCTACATTAGCAACAAGGATTCCCGATGTAAAATCAATATAACGATTGTCATCTACATCAGTGATTATACTCCCAACTGCTTCCTTCCAAACAATTGGTGTAGTTGATGAAGCGGAAGCACAAAGGTACCTACCTTCTTTTTCTAAAATAGCCTTACCTTTTTCACCTGGTAGTGATCCATTAATATAAGGAACGGATGTGATTTTCACTTATTTATACCCCCATGATTAAATTAACGAATTCCCTTTTTAATTCTTCTTTTTCTATAACCTTTGTCAATTAACTTTCCACCTCTTTAGTTAACTTGGTTCGCTATAAGAAAGAAAGTTCTTTATCTGAACTTAAACTTATGTTAAAATAATCAGAAAAGTTAGTCAAGTGTTAATTTTTTAAAAGTTTAAACATTTAAAAAATTACAAAGGGAGATGTGTTTATCATTTATTTGATGCTTAAAACGAGGGAAGAAGCTGTTATAAAGAGATTTGTGATTAACGAAATCAATTTTAATAAGGAGGCACTTTATGGTTTTATACATTTTAAAAAGAATACTATCCCTTTTACCCGTTTTATTTATTGTTTCTTTAGCTATATTTTTTGTTGTCCATCTAACTCCAGGTGATCCAGCCTCATACATACTTGGTAATGAAGCTACCGAAGAACAGGTAAATGAACTAAGAGACCAAATGGGATTAAATGAACCAATTGCAGAACAATACATTAGGTGGCTCAGTGGAGTAATTCAAGGAAATCTTGGTTATTCCTACTTTATGAAAGAACCTGTTTTAACTACTATAATCAATCATATTGGTCCTACGGTTTCTCTCGCAATACTGGCACAAATTATTGCTATCATCATCTCCATTCCATTAGGAATAATTGCTGCTGTTAAACGTGGGACATTAACAGATCAATCTGTAATGCTTTTATCCTTAATTGGAATGGCTATTCCAAGTTTCCTTTTAGCACTATTCCTTGTCCTTATCATTGGTGTAAATTTAGGATGGCTCCCAGTTGCTGGTTATCAGCCATTGGCAAAAGGTTTATGGAACCACCTTCAATTCTTAATCATGCCAGCTATTGCTTTAGGAACAATTCAAACTGCTTTAATCTCGAGAATGACGCGTTCTTCAATGCTTGAAGTATTAAACACTGATTATATTAAAATGGCAAGATCAAAAGGAACAAAAGAAATAATAGTCATTTGTCAGCATGCTTTTAAAAATGCCTTCCTTCCAATTCTTACAGTTATAGGGCAGACATTCGGGGCTTTAGTTACTGGTGCTGTGGTAACAGAAACTATTTTTAACATTCCTGGGATAGGTCAGCTTATTGTCAATTCCATTGAACGGAGAGATTATACAGTCATCCAGGGAATAGTTCTATTTGCCACCCTAGCTTATGTTTGCATTAACCTAATTATTGATTTGCTCTATGGATTTATCGATCCTCGTGTACGCCTTCAAAAAAGTAATTAATGAAATGAGGTGTTTTTATGAAAGAAATTACGCTTACGGATATTAGAGACAAAATGAAAAAAGAGCAAAGGGCCTTAACTCTGAAAAAGTTTACTTCAAACAAACTATTTATCTCAGGTGCTATTATTGTTTTGTTTGTAACAATGTTGGCTATTCTAGCCCCAATATTTATAAGCTATGGTCCTTATGAAATGACTGTAGAAGACCGTTTAAAAGGACCAAGTTCTCAACATTTATTTGGCACAGATAATCTGGGCCGTGACTTGTTTGCTCGAGTGGTTTACGGTGCTAGGGTTTCATTGATGGTAGGGCTTTCAGTTGCAATAACCACCTCAGTGGTAGGTATGATCATCGGATTACTAGCCAGTTATTATAAAACACTAGACCATATCCTCATGAGAATATGTGATGGCTTAATGGCTATTCCTGGTATTCTTTTTGCTATTGCACTTATGGCCGCACTGGGACCAAGTACAAATAATGTCATTATCGCATTAAGTATCGTGTTCACTCCACATATTGCACGTATTGTTCGATCTCGCGCGTTATCTGTGCAAGAGGAAACTTATATTGAAGCAATACGGGCACAAGGTGCCAGACCTATGCGGATTATATTCTTGCATATTGCACCGAATGCAGTTTCGCCACTTATTGTACAGGCTACATTTATTTTTGCTGAATCTATTATTACTGAAGCGGCACTGAGTTTCCTTGGCGCAGGTGTACCAACGCCAAATCCAAGTTGGGGAAATATTCTCTATGATGGAAAGCTAGTAATATTTAATGCCTGGTGGATGACCCTCTTTCCAGGAATAATGCTAATCATTACGATCATTGGTCTCAATTTTCTAGGTGATGGTTTCCGTGATGCAATTGATCCGCATTTAAAACCAATCTTTAAAAAGAGAGTAAGACTACTTAAAATATTTGTACCTAAAAAGAAGACCATTAAAAATCAGAATGAAACAATTAATACTCAAAGTTAAAGTTAGGAGGCCCTACCAATGAAAAAGCAACCTCTATTAAATGTAATAAACTTACGTACACATTTTTATACAGAAACTGGTCAAGTGACCGCGGTAAATGGCCTTTCTTTTACAATTAATGAAGGAGAAATTGTTGGCCTAGTAGGTGAATCTGGATGTGGGAAAAGTGTAACATCCCAGTCTATTTTAAGACTTTATGATGAAAAGATGGTTGCTTATGAAGGAGAGATATTATTAAGAGGAGAAGACCTACTTCAGCTTTCCAAAAAACAAATGCAAAATATTAGTGGAAATGAAATATCAATGGTCTTTCAGGATGCTCTAAGTGCATTAAATCCAGTATTTACTATAGGAAAGCAAATTTCTGAACCACTTATTCGCCATCAAAAATTATCTAAGAAAGAAGCAAACAATAGAGCAATTGAATTACTAAAGCTAACAGGAATCCCGGCTCCTGAAAAAAGAATAAATGAATATCCACATCAACTATCTGGGGGAATGCGTCAGCGTGTAATGATTGCCATCGCTCTAGCTTGTGAGCCAAGTCTACTTATTGCTGATGAACCAACAACTGCTTTAGATGTAACAATTCAGGCACAGATCTTAAATCTCATGAAAACACTTAATCAAGATTCCAAAATGGGGATTATATTTATTACCCATGATCTAGGTGTTGTGGCTGAATTATGTGACCGTGTGATGGTTATGTATCTTGGCCAAATAGTGGAAGAAGCCGATGTACATACCTTATTCCAACATCCATTGCACCCATATACAAGAGGACTTCTTAAATCAATACCTCAATTAACTGGGGACCGGACACAAGACCTTCACGTGATTCATGGAAATGTTCCGTCACTGACAAATAAGCCAATAGGATGTGGTTTTTCTACACGATGTCCTTATGCTGATAATAAATGTAGAGAAGAACTCCCAGAATTAAAAGCACACAATAACAATCATAAGGTTAGATGTTGGTATTCCGATGAAATCCTAAAAAAGGAGGGGAGCGAATATGTCATTACAGCAAAAATCTAATCCAGAAAATGATATATTACTAGACATTAAGGGTTTAAAAAAATACTTTCCAGTAAATAAATCCTTTAGCTTCTTTGATCAAGGAAATACTTATGTAAAAGCAGTTGACGATGTAGACTTTCAGCTAAGAGATGGCGAAACATTTGCTCTAGTAGGCGAGTCAGGTTGCGGAAAAAGTACAACAGGACGAACCCTTTTGAGGCTTATAAATCCAACTCATGGGAAAGCCCTATATAATGGAATAGATATTTTTAAACTAAACGGAAAAGAATTAAAGGCTATCCGCAAGGATTTTCAAATGGTTTTCCAAGACCCTTATTCTTCATTAAATCCACGGAAACGAATTGGTCAAATTCTTGAAGAACCACTAATCATTCATAATATTGGCACCAAAAAAGAACGGACAGAAAAAGTACTAGAAATCATGGAAAAGGTAGGATTACAGCCGGAGCAATACTACCGTTACCCACATGAATTTTCAGGAGGACAAAGACAAAGAATAGGATTAGCCCGAGCATTAGTTGTAGATCCTAAAGTAATTATATGTGATGAACCAGTTTCTGCCTTAGATGTTTCAATTCAATCACAGGTAATAAACCTATTAAAACAGTTGCAAAGAGAATTAAAACTTACCTATCTATTTATCTCACATGATTTAAGCGTGGTTCGCCACATCTCTGACCGCATAGCTGTTATGTATTTAGGAAAGGTAATGGAAGAAGCTGAAACGGAAAAAATATTTGAAAAACCGCTTCATCCGTACACGCAAGCTCTGCTAAGTTCCATTCCAACACCCGACCCAAAGGAAAAACGAGAGAAGATTATTCTTAAAGGAGAAATACCATCTCCCTTAAACCCACCATCCGGATGCGTATTTCATCCAAGGTGTCCACATGCACTAGATATTTGTAAGTTGGAAGTTCCAAAAGTTCATGTAACGGGGGATGGTCATAAAGTTAGTTGTCATTTGTTTTCAGAAATTTAGGATAATAAAAGAGAGATAACCTAAAAAAATATATTAATTTTTTTAGTACAAGCTTTAATGAATTATTTCTCTTTTTTACAGAAAATATTTTTTCAAAAATGATCAACAAGGTGCCGATTAATAAATCACAGCTATTTATATCTAAAATAATACTATTTTTTGGAAAATACCACCCCATAATAAAAGCGCTCTCTGTTAAGAAGCGCTTTTATTATGGGATTATCACTGGATTAAATACATTTAATGCTTATTGCCAAAAAATTATTATATTAAACTAATCATATAATATACATTATATGTACTCATCCTCTTACTTACTGTGTTATACTGATCATATAATATAAATTTTTTGCTGATTATCTGTCGTTTTCCCAATCGTTATACTCAGCATATAAGTGAAGGGCGTGACTCCTATGTTACAAGAGTACATATCCTACCTCCAGGAACAAGGCAAATCAAAGAACACCATTATCTCTTACACAAATGATTTAAACTCTTTCTTTCATGAACTAAATATCAATTACGATGGATATGTAACTGCGGCTGACATTCGCAAGTGGATAGACAGCATGCTCAACCCAACTGATACAAAGGCGTTGGCCATTTCAACTATAAACCGCCGAATAAACTCATTACGAAGTTTTTACTCTTGGGCCAATCTGAATCACAATCCAATGAAAGATATTCAGGATTTGAAAACAGCTGATGAAGATAATGAAAAGATCATGTGGCTTACTGAAGAGGAATTCGAAAGTTTGCTTCATATTCTAAGGAAGAAACCAGTTAAAAGCAGAGGAGTAAATCCAGAAGAAAAATACCGTCGCGATCGGTCAATTATTTACCTTCTTACTTATGCAGGGCTACGCGTGGATGAGCTCTCTAATCTAAAACTGACTGACATTGATTTAAATATGAAACGTATTCGTATTGTTGGAAAAGGAATGAAGGTCAGAACCGTTCCCATTTCAAATACATTATTAGTCGAGATCAAAGATTGGCTTAACTATCGGGCAGAAATGGTCAAACATAAGCAGCATGTTGCAGATTCCCCCTATATCTTTTATAGCCAGCGCTCGCCGAAGTTTACCGTTCGAGGCATCCAGACAATGATTGAGGGCTACAGCTTACCGAAGAAAAAACTAACTCCTCATATGTTCCGACATACCTTTTGTAAATGGATGTTGAAGGCGACTAATAACGATATTGAAAAAGTAAGAAGGCTAGCTGGTCATAGCAATATTGCCACAACAAGCAGATATTTGAAGGATTCGTACAGTGATTTGGCGGATGCTGTGGATGCAATGCCGAAGTTTTAAACAAAAAGAAGTAACAAACCAACGAAAGAAGAAACGTTTATTTCTTCTTTCGTTGGTTTGTTACAATAAATATTTATTCTTACTTTATTTCTGTTTAACCGTACACTGGATAATTAATCATAGTAGGAAAACAGCAGGAAACTACAGATTCACAACGATACGGAATCTTCATTATTAGAAGCCTTATTTCTCTGCAAATTACAATAGAGAATTTGGACTTTTCCGTACTTCATAAAAGCATCCTTGATTGAAGATCATAATTAGGTAACAATAATTTAAACTAATAGCCACATATGATATGTGTGCAAAAGCATATGTTGATTTAACAATCGCAAGAGTCACTCCAATAACAACCGATTAGGTTGCCTTATTCAGACTCTAAAAAATATATAAGAAAAAGAGATGCTGAAAGCATCTCTTTTTCTTGACTAAACAGTTAACCTTTTTATCGGATAACTCGCCGTCACGCACGATATATTATATGTATAATAATAACACATATTCTAAAATTAAAAAAGTGAAAAAAATGAAAAATTTATTACATCCCTATTTTAGACCAATCTGAAAGTTTTTCCCGACCCATTCTTTCAAATATTTTTAGCATTAATTTTTTTTCACGTTTTGAATTACAACGTTTAAAATAAAAATCTTTTATTAATTTCCTTATTTCTTTTAGACTTTCAAACTGGGATAGAACTAATAAAGTATCGTATAGTCTTATTTCATAGTAAGTTGAAATTCCTGCAGTATTAATTTTAGTTCTTAATCCTAGATCATTTATCAATCCACCATCAATTTTTAAATTATTTGGCGTGCGGAATCTATTAACTAGTTGAAAATGTGCGCATGTATTTCTTAATTCAATGAAAATTCGTATTGAGTTTATAAATTTTTGTTTATCTGTATATTTCATTCCCATATCTTCAATAACTTTTTCAAAAACATCTCTTTCAAATCCCAATAATAATTTAAAAAGAGCACCAAATTCTAGAACTTTGATAGTTACCCAGAATGGCGGGTCATCATAAGTAGATATATAAGAATATTTCGCCTTACAAAAATCTATAAAATTACTATAAGTTTTCCCATTGAAAGGAATTGTTGTTTGAAATATTCTATGTTTTGAAATATTATAACCCACATCCTTAGGTAAACTTAAATGATTTGAGCGTGGGTCCGTATAATTGTTAATATCAATATAACATGCAGAATCAGTAGCAGTTAAAAAATGTTTTTCGCAAAATCTATGTGCCATAGAGGTTTTTAAACGAATTTCTATTCTATCTAATATTTTTAAAATCTCTAAGTTCATTTTTTTATCGAAATTATGTAAAAACAAAAAATCTTCTAAATATACTCCGTTATAT
>JAEWIG010000329.1 GCA_023387295.1 Bacillota bacterium
TGAAGGTGTCGGAACAGACTTAGACGTAATGAAAAGGCTAATTGGAGCAGATGTAACAAATGAAAGGAAAAACTCATTTCAGAAAGCGGTGGAAATTTATCCACAACTCATTAATGATGCGTATAGCAGAGAAATTATTAAGGATAAAAAGAAATCATTAGTTAAGAGTGCTAGGGCAGGGAAGTTAATAATTGATGGAACTAAACGTACTTATATTGCACCAGATTTATTTGCTTTCTGCGAATGGTTATTTCTTGGAATTGAAGAGCCTAATGGACTTTTAAATAATGGGGAAGTAAGTTGTCGATTGTATGAGGAAGAAGAAAAACTTGACGTTCTCCGTAGCCCTCATAATTACAGAGAGCATTGTGTCCGTACAAATACAATCGGAAAATTAACTGTTCATAATGAAGAAATAAATATTAAAGACTGGTACATAACTAATGATATTTATACAAGCGTAAAAGATTTAATCTCCAAACAATTAATGTTTGACGTAGATGGAGATGATAGCCTTATCGTCAGTGATCCCTTATTTACATCCATTGCTCAAGAACACATGAAGGATATTAGACCATTACAATACAAATTAGCTTCAGCTAATAAAGAAAAAATTACAAATGAAAATCTTTTTAACGCTTTAACTGCTGCATATTCAAAAGCTCATATGATCGGAAATTTAGCAAACGAGATCTGCAAAATCTGGAACTATGGAAATGTAGGTAAAGAAGAATTAGATTTAATTAAAATTCTTTGCTTTGAAAGCAATGCTTACATAGACTACGCAAAAACTTTATGGCTTCCAACGCGTCCACCAGAAATTAGTGAGAAACTTAAATCGTATTCTAGAAAGAAAGTACCTCACTTTTTCAAAAATGCGAAAGATAAGAAATCTAATCAAGTTGAACCGATAAATAACAGTGTAGTAAATCAGCTAAACTCTATTATCAAGAAGACTGTTATTAAATTTGAGGATGTTGCAGGGGTGTTTAATTATAGAGAATTAATGAGTAACAAAAAGTATGAATTGACTGAGACTGATCAAATGATAATTGACCTTTACATAAAGGAAAATCAAGATAAAACAATGAGATTAAAAGATCAAATGAGGAATCAAGGTGGGATGACTAAAAAGGGCATAGAGCTTCAAGTCTATAAGGAAATTAGAGAGAAGTTCTTAGAATTAAGTACAGCGAGACATGTTACAGATGTGTTAATTAAATATCTGTATGAGCAACAAGACGATAAACATAAGCAAACATTATGGTACTGTTTTGGCTGGCAAATGGTAAGGAATCTCCAATTGAATATTAATGGTATTGTGGAGTGTGAAGGGTGTCATAAGCCAATCGAGAGTCCAAAAATTAATCAGGTAAGATGTGATTCTTGTCAGAAGGATAGGAAAAGAGAGATGGCGAGATTGAGAAAGCAGCGTCAAAGAGAAAGAGAAGAAATGTCACACTTATTAGTAGTTTAATAGAAATGACCCCTTGATATATAAGGGGTTTTCTTCTTTTAGCTGAAAAGTGAAATGGTCTAAGGGGAAAGAAAACTAATGGATCGCCAAGAGTGGAACTTCCCCTTCATCTATTTATTTATTTTCAAAAAAATTTAAATATACCCATTATAACATTATCACAAATAGTTATTTGTCGTCAATACTTAAAATCAACATTAGCATTAAATTTATTATCTAATTGGATAGTAAGATTAATGGTACTGCTGATTAAGCACCAGTAGTAGCGAATTTAAACAGTTTTTTGCATTTTGCTATTGTTCCTCAACACAATGGCGACTATGCATAATTTTGTTTAATTCATTTTCATTTTTATTATTTCTCCTTTATTTTTTTGGGCAGTCAGTGGATTTGGCTGTCCTCCTTTTTATGTCATAAAATATTTTTTATTTAAATTATAGAAGTTAAGGCGGTGCAAAGGGAGTGGAAAAGCTATCTGGAATTAAAAAAATTAGAGTGTTAAACGGTGTAACACAACAACAATTATCTAATTTACTTAATGTAAGTCAATCATATCTTTCCCTTTTGGAGAGAGATAAGAGAGAAATCAATGAAGATATCAAGATGAAGATTGAAGAAATCTTTAATGTAATAGATTGACGTTATCGGTTAGGTATATCCTAATCGCCAAATTTAACCTGCGTCATAAAACCAAAAGGTTAAATACGAAAAGTCATTATGAGTAAAGCTCATAATTATTTTTCCTCCTATTTATAGTTTATTTTTTTAATAACCTTCATGAGGGCTAGGGCTAATAGATGCCCTAGCTTTGATCGTGAGGGCAAGGGACGGTGATAAAAAATGAGTATGCATAAAAGTTTAGTAGATATTGTACATGTTTTTCGTAATGACGAAGAATTATTAAGATTACTACACTATAAGCCTGAAGATATTGCTAAAAATATTCCTGATCCACTAGACCCAACGTTGCCCAATATTTTAGATATTGATGAAGATTGGTCGATTAGAGATAAAGTTCTTTATTTAGTCCCAAAGTCATCTGATTTAGAAAAAGAACCGATATGCAGAATTTACTTATATGCAGGTCGAAGAGAAAGAACATCTAACAATTACATGTTTGCCAATCAAGAAATAATTGTAGATATAGTAAGTCACATGAATTTTGAAAAAGACTTACGTTCAACAAGGGTAAGCGATAGAGTAAATGAGCTACTAGTAAATGAAAATATTACTGGAGTTGGAAAGGTTTTGTATGAAATGGGAGTGCCGATTGGAGTTCCTGTTGATTATGTAGGTTTTCGACATCATTACAAAATCGGCAATTCAGCAAAATGAGTACAAACAATATTTTTCATAAGCCAATCTATATTAAGAGATTTGGAAATGTCTATCCTATTCAAGTTGGTGATTGGGAAAAGTTTGAAAGTTGCTTAAATGTTCTCATGATTTCTAAAAAGCATATTGAAGTGACTGTTGATGAAGATATTGCTCTATTACATAGGATAGTTTTGGGACTTCAAGATGACGAGATAAATAAGGCATTGTGTAAATTATTTAACTTAATTTCAAAAACCGATTCATTTAAATTGGATAGTGACCACTATCATTTTATAAATGATGAATCTCAAAGAGTTGATTTTGAAAATTATGATGAAATCAGAAATACAATTTTCAATCAAAATATTCTTTTTGAACCTAAAGTTTATAAAGACCCTCTTATGCAACAATGGGCGAATAAGGTATTGGAAGCAAGAAGTAAGAACGCAGCCAACATAACAATGGAAGACATGGTTACAACTGTTGCTGTGATTTCAGGGAAGCATTATTGGGATTTGGAGAAGTATAGTATATATCAGTTAAAAAG
>JAEWIG010000375.1 GCA_023387295.1 Bacillota bacterium
TTACAGCAGATTCCATTTTTACAGGAGCAATTAAAGCAATTTGCGAATCCATTGGCTGAACAGTTAGCTACTAATCTTGATCCATGTGAGGAGGTTGTCGACCTTCTCGAAAGAGCTATCGTTGAAAATCCACCTCTTTCCATTAAGGATGGCAATCTAATCAATGATGGCTATCATGAGGAGCTTGATAAATACCGTAGTGCTACAAGAAACGGAAAAACATGGATTGCTGAGCTTGAGAAGCGAGAGAAGGAAAAAACGGGGATTAAGTCATTAAAGATTGGCTATAACCGAGTATTTGGCTACTATATCGAAGTAACACGTTCTAATCTGCATTTATTAACAGAGGGTCAATATGAAAGAAAGCAGACATTATCAAATGCCGAAAGATTTATTACGCCTGAGCTAAAAGAAAAGGAAACACTTATTCTTGAAGCTGAGGAAAAAAGTGTTGATTTAGAATATGAGCTTTTTACAGCTGTGCGGGAGCAAGTTAAGCAATATATTCCTAGATTACAGGCGGTAGCAAAAGCAGTCAGTGAACTTGATATTCTTCTATGCTTTGCAGTTGTGAGTGAAGAAAGACATTATGTGAAGCCTGTTTTTTCTAAAGACCGACGTATCGTTATTAAGGATGGACGCCATCCAGTTGTTGAGAAGGTTATGAACGCCCAAGAGTATGTACCAAATGATTGCTATATGGATCATGAAAGAGAAATCCTGCTCGTCACAGGACCAAATATGTCAGGGAAAAGTACGTATATGAGGCAAATTGCGCTCACAGCCATTTTAGCGCAAATCGGCTGCTATGTACCTGCAAGTGAAGCAGTTCTCCCAATTTTTGACCAAGTCTTTACTAGGATCGGAGCTGCTGATGATTTAATTTCCGGACAAAGTACGTTCATGGTTGAAATGCTTGAAGCACGAAATGCCATCGCCAATGCTACTCAAAACAGTCTGATTTTATTTGATGAAATCGGACGGGGAACATCTACGTACGATGGTATGGCATTAGCACAGGCCATTATCGAGTATATTCATAATCGAATTGGGGCAAAAACATTGTTTTCAACCCATTACCATGAACTAACGGTTTTAGAATCACAGTTAACAAAGGTGAAAAATATCCATGTACGTGCCGTTGAACAAAATGGCAAGGTTGTTTTCCTTCATAAAATAAAGGAAGGTGCAGCTGACAAAAGCTACGGAATTCATGTTGCTCAGCTAGCTGAATTACCTGAAGAGCTTATTCAGAGGGCAAACGAAATCCTATTAAAGCTCGAACAAAAGGGAGAAACTCCTGAGTTAAATATTACAAAAGATATTTCAACTGATATTTCAACAGAACCTTTAGAGCCAGTAGCTCAGCTTTCTTTCTTTGAAGAGGCAACTGAAATAAAAGAACCAACTATAAGTTCAAAGGAAAAAAGAGTAATCGACAAGGTGAAATCACTTGATATTTTAGATATGACACCTATGCAAGCATTAAATACACTTTATGAACTTCATAAAAAATTAAAAGGCTAGATAAAAATCTTTTTCGTCGTTAGGTGGTGAAGAAATGTGAGCAAAATTATTCAACTAGATGACGCTCTCTCAAATAAAATTGCTGCCGGTGAAGTTGTTGAGAGGCCAGCATCCGTAGTAAAAGAGCTGGTCGAAAATTCCATCGATGCAGGAAGCACGATGATTGAAATTGAGGTTTGTGAAGCTGGACTTTCAAAAATTAGGATTATTGATAATGGAGATGGAATTGAGGAAGATGATGTATTAACTGCCTTCCAACGCCATGCAACAAGCAAGATTAAAAATGAAACGGATCTTTTTCGAATTCGTACATTAGGATTTCGTGGAGAGGCATTGCCTAGTATTGCTTCCGTATCAAGAATTGAATTGAAAACGAGTACGGGTGAGATCGGTACGAGGCTAGTAGTTGAGGGTGGGAAAATTGAATCGGTTGAAAGAGCATCAGCAAGAAAAGGAACGGATTTAACGGTATCAGACTTATTTTTTAATACACCTGCTCGTTTAAAATATATGAAAACGATTCATACTGAGCTTGGAAATATTACTGATGTGGTTAACCGGCTCGCTCTAGCTCATCCTGAAGTATCCATTCGTCTTATTCATAATGACCGTAAGCTTTTGCATACAAACGGAAATGGTGATGTCCGCCAAGTGTTAGCAGCCATTTACGGCATGAATATTGTCAAAAAAATGGTGCCAATTGAAGGGAAGTCACTCGATTTTGTAATTCAAGGCTATGCAGCCTTACCAGAAGTCACAAGGGCATCAAGAAATTATATTTCAACGATGATTAACGGAAGGTTTATTAAAAATTATCCACTTGCGAAAGCGATTCAAGAGGGATATCATACTCTTTTGCCGATTGGGCGTTATCCGATTGTTTTATTAAACATCGAGATGGATCCATTGCTTGTCGATGTAAACGTTCATCCATCGAAAATGGAAGTGCGTTTAAGCAAAGAGCAGGAATTAAATGAGCTTGTCACTAGTACGATTAAAACAGCTTTCCAAGCAAAGCAATTAATCCCATCAGGGTTTACACAACCGAAGACAGTTCAACCCAAAACAGAGCAAATCTTTCTTAAGCTAGACCATGTTCCCGATAATGACGAGAAACAGGAACAAAAAATGGTCGAAGCAAATAGCTCGAAGGTAAACTATCATTCTCAGCGTTTAGAGGAAACAGTTGATGAACGCTTAACTATACCTTCTTTTGAGGAAATACCTAAACAACTCTTTGAAGAAAAACCTATACAAATCTATGAAGAAAAAACGGTTTTTCTAGATGAGGAAAGACCAAACTCTAGTACTGTTGAATGGGATGAAGTTGAAGACTTTACCGAGACAACACGAGTTCCTCCTCTATATCCCATTG
>JAEWIG010000004.1 GCA_023387295.1 Bacillota bacterium
GGGACATTTAGAGCGGTTTAGGGATAATCAAGAACGTCTTATAGGAGGAGCAAGGCAATATATTGAATCCCTTTTACAATTAGAAGTTGTGTTGAAAAAAGAAATGAATAGTTTAGAAGAAATTATAGTGGAGCTATCCTCTCAAATTGAAGACGTAAAAGATGAGATTTTTTCCAAGCAAGAAGAGAAAGAACGCATGGAGGAACAGATGAACATTCTACTTCTTGAAAAAGAAGAGTTAGAAGATGAGGCGGAAGAGACTGAAGGGTTACTTGAAAAATTTAACGTAGAAATTCAAAATAAAAAACAATCTATTGCTCGGTTAGAAAAAGAACTTGAAGATTTAACTAAGCGGAAAAATCAAATTACCCGTACGGAAAAAGAAGTGCAGGAAGAAATAAGACGACTAGGTAAGGATATTGTTGACAGTAGTAATCAATTATCTGAAACACAAAAGCAGTTCAAAAAGTTGGAACAGACACATCGTGATTTACTAGGAGAAATTGCGAAATTAGATCATCAAGTTCATGAAGACGAGAGGGCCTATTTAGTTCATAGCAACAGATTAGAAGAATACAAGAGCAGTCATGAAGTTTCAAATACTATTGAAATGCTAGATAAAGAAATAATCACTTTTAAAAACGAACACTTAGCATTAACTAATAGTGTTCAGGAGCTGAAAAAGGAAAGGGCTTCTTTACTAGAAAATCGTGATTTATCTAAACGTCAAATTGAATCATTAGCTTATTTGCGGACACGTAATATCAAAGCCTATCCTCTTCGTGAATTGGTGGAATTGGATGAAAAGGCACAGTTAAAACATGAACGTCTATTTAATGCGATTAAGTATACAATCTTTTTCCATGGAAAACACATTGACCCACCAAATGATCTCTATCATGTCCCTTTAATGGAAACAGTACCAGAGCGGTCTGTAGATGAATTACCTGAACTTCATCTGAAGATTAAGGAAGGTTTGAAAGATGAAGATATACCTCATGCAATCAAAGCACTGTGGTGGGTAGAACAATTTTTTCAAAACGGTCCGTTTAGGATTAAGAATGGAAGCTTATATGATGCGATGGGGATTCGTGGAACTCAGGAAAAAGAGCGTTATATTTTAAGTAAAAAAGCATTGTTAGCTAGAAAACAAGAAGTGGAAAACTTAATCTCAATAAATGAATCTAGACTTCTAGAATTAGATGGACTTATTAGCGATAATACTAAAAAATTGCAAGAATTAAATAGGATTATTCAGTATGTAAGAGAAGCAGAAGCGTTTATGGCAACAGACTATGTGCGTCAAAGTCGCATCAAACGATTAGAAGAAGAAAAAAGTAGATTATCAGAAATTGAGACATTGTTAGGAGAACTTGATTATAAAAGGACAGGCCTAAATGTTCATCTGATTCAACTTCAAGAAAAACTGTCTGTCGTTAAGGAAGAAGAGGCTTTTTACGAAGAGCTTGGGAAGATGAAAGGAAAGTACGACCATTTACTAAATCTTCAAGCTCAGTTCACCTCGTTAAAAGAACAATATGAACAGCAGGTTTTTGTTTTAGAAGGACTAGATGATGCCCTTAACAAACTGGAAAATAAAATTAAAAAGCAAAAACGGAATACAGAACAACTAGGTGAGGAAATTGAACTTTCTAATTCTGGGTTAAAAAGAATCACTAATCAACTGAATAATAAAAAAGAAGAAAAGGATTCGACTGCTCAACAGCTTGTGGAATATTTGCAAGAAATAACAGAAATGAATGATCTAGTTCCTAAAGTTTACTCTGAGATTGCTAGTGAACCTCTTCCACATCAACTTCCATCCGTGACAAGCTTAAAAAATCTACGTGAAAACGGTAGAATAATGTTTGAAACTGCTAGAAGAGAACCAGATATTGATCCTGCAGCACCTGAAAACTTTGAAGCAGTTAAGCAAGAGTTTGAACGACTAGAAAATGAATATAAGCGTACGAATATCTTACTAGAGCAAGATGGTGAACGAGCAGAGCAATTAAAGGATAAGTTAGAAACAACCATTAATATGAGAGTGACGGAAATACGCAGAAGGTTTCAAGCGTATATGAGTCACTTTCAATTTGAAGGTGAGGTGGATTGGGAGCCATCAGAAGATAAAAGAGGTAGAACACACTTTAAATTATATATAAAGGCTAGAAAAGAGGGGCACAGAGGTACCATGGAGGATGTCAGTACAAAGGCTCGAGGTGGTAAGGTTGGAAAAGGTGTATCAGGGGGCGAAGAATCTTTAAGTTCATTATTATTTGCTTTGGCCTTACTTCAAAACTTATCCTTTAAACCAGGTTTTATTGTATTAGACGAATTTGACAGCGCCCTAGACGAAAATCGAAAATTAAAGGTGTTTGACTTGTATGTTCAAGAACTAAAAAGAAAGCTAATCATCCTTACACCAAAATCGCACGAAGAACATTATTTACAGCGCTTCTCAAAGGCGTTGGTTGTACAACATGATCCGACAATACCATCTAGTAAGATAGTTGGAATTGTGAAGAAGGATCTTAAAAATTAATACTGTTAAGTAAAACTAGAAAATGTCAATTCAATTTTTACTATCATGTTCTTTCACAAATGAGTGAAAATAGATTATACTTGACTAACTATCCTATTCAATAAGGAGGAAATTCTTCATGACTGAGAATAATCAATCGGAAGCACCAAAAAAGAAAATTAGCCTGCAAGAGGCAATGAAGCAGCAACTTGAAAACAAAAAGAACCAGTCTTCTGCCGGTAAAGGAAATAAAAATGGTGATGTTTCAACAAAAAAAATGAAAAGCCAGCTAACGAAAAAGCCTAGCAATACACGTAGAAAAATGGGTGTCTAATGAACGGACAAAAACGGAGTGACGTATTACCAGGCGTGGATGTTGATATTGTTTTGAAAAAGGATCAAAAAACAGGGAAGCTTACTAGGGGCATCGTGAAAGATATTCTTACTAAATCAAGCAACCATCCTCACGGTATTAAAGTCAGATTAACAGATGGACAGATTGGACGTGTCCAGGAAATTCACACTAAATAAAAAAGTACAAAAGCATTCAGAGGACAATTCCCAGAATGCTTTTTTATTATTCAATTTCTATCCTCACAAAAAAACCATATACATAGGAGTAAAAGCCAACAGGAGTAGTAACCATTGGACATACAAAATAGCAGATTTAGATGGGTTGTATTTGCTTCTGTACTGTTTACGTATGTGCTCATGTCAAGTCAGCGAACGGCTCCAGGATTGATTACCGACCAAGTGATGTTGGATTTTCAAGTAACAGCCACAACGATTGGGTTACTGACAAGTATCCAATTTTTTGTGTACACAGGTCTGCAAATTCCGATGGGGATATTGTCTGACCGATTCGGGCCCAATTTTTTTCTAATCGTGGGTGCCTTTCTTACAGGTTTAGGTACAATCATTTATAGTCTTGGCACGCATGCACTTGTCTTGTTTTTTGCTAGAATTTTGACAGGGGTGGGGGATGCGACCATTTGGGTCAATATGGTATTAATTTTGAGTCAATGGTTTAATGCAAAGGAATTTACACGATTAATTGGTGTGGCAGCCATGACAGGAAGCCTTGGTTTCCTTTTAGCGACCGTCCCTTTCTCCACCTTGATTGTCTATCTTGGTTGGAGAGGAGCATTCTTTTCAACGGGGCTGCTTTTATGTTTATGTGGCATCCTCCTTTACTTTGTACTTATTAGAAAACCAAAACAAATCTTGCCTAATGGATCGGCAGTAGTTAAAAAGGAAATACAGCGTGAAAAAACCTTGGTTTTGCTGCGAAGAATTTTATCAAATCGGCAAGCATGGGCTTTGTTTTTTTGTCATTTTGGGATTGTTGGAGCGTATGTTGGTTTTATTAGTTCGTGGGGAGTGCCTTACGGGATGAGTATGTATGGAATGACACGTTCTGCTGCAAGCCAGCTTATGATGATTGGTCTAATCGGGGCGCTTATTGGCGCTCCTCTAGGCAGCTGGATTTCTAGCAGGTTAGAAACCATTAAACGGCCATATATTGTTGTTCACATCATTCTTTTATTAAGCTGGTCCATCTTTCTCTTTTTTTATGGGAAACCGCCATTTTCCTTGTTAACGTTGCTTTTATTTATTATTGGCCTGGCCTATGGGGCAAATGCCTTAACTTTTGCTACTGTTCGTCAATCTTTTCCCATTCATGAAACTGGCATTGTCTCTGGATTTGCGAACACGGGTGGTTTCTTAAGTGCCGTATTGCTACCAAGTATAATGGGAAAAGTATTGGATCATTTTCAGGATGTTTCGGGCAGTGTAATGGATGGCTACTACTACGGTTTTTTAGCTCCAGTTATCTTCTCTGTAGTTGGTTTAATAGGCGTGTGTTCAATTAGGGAAAAGCGTCGTGAGGCAGAACAGATGAATGATTGAAGTATTTGATAATTGATCAACATTTTTATTTAAGAGAATTTTTTAACTGCACATTAAAGAAATATTAGTGTATAAAGCTCGATGATTCAAAGTTGAATCATCGGGCTCTTTTTTGTGAAAAATTCAAAGTGATTGTAAAATAATCGCAAATTCACTACGCACTAACCTTCCCTAATTTCCTCTTTTTCCTCTAATTAACGAAATTTAACACGTAATATCTTGATATTAATAATATTTACAAAACATTTACAAAGTAAACAAAGAAAATTTACACTACACATTTATTATTCTAGTTAGAAGACAAAATACGACAGAGTCGTTTCTGACATTATTATCTCGGAGGTAATAAATGAGCATTTTTAAAAAAGCAACAACGGGAATATTGTTGGTATCTTTAGTAGCTGTATTAACAGCATGTACAAGTAATAGCGATACTAATACACAAGCGTCAAATGACAGGAACTCTACTATTTCTATTTCAGGATCAACATCTGTTGGGCCGCTTGCTGAAAAGTTAGCAGTTAAATATAAAGAAAAAGATAATATGAATATTGAAATAAACCAAATTGGTTCTTCTGCCGGTATTACAAATGCAATCAATGGTGTGTCGGAAATCGGTATGACCTCTCGGGATTTAAAAGAAGAAGAAAAAGCGAATGGATTGAATGAAGTAGTTATTGCTTATGACGGAATTGTAGTAGTGACTCATCCAAGTAACAAAGTAAAAAATCTGACAATAGAGCAAGTAAAACAGATTTTTACTGGTGAAGTTACGAACTGGAGTGAGCTGGGTGGGGATGACATGGAAATTGTCGTTGTCTCTCGTGAGGATGGATCTGGTTCTCGTGATGCGTTCCAGGAAATTATAGGCTATAGCTCTGGTGAATTAGTAAGAAGTTCGATTATCGCAAGTGGAAACGGAAATATTAAAACAACCGTTGCGAACAATAAACATGCAGTTGGCTTTATTTCATTTGAATATATTGATGACTCGATTTCAACGATCGATATTGATGGCGTAAAGGCTACAGCAGAAAATGTTCTTCAGCAAAAATACAGTTTGTCACGACCATTCTTGTTTGTATACAAGGATGGGAACTTAACGGAAGCTGGCCAACAATTTATTGATTTTATCTTAAGTGAAGATGGACAACTTATTGCAGCAGAAGCAGGGGCGATCCCTGTAAAGTAATATCATATAAATGTAATCTTGGAGGAATACAGAGTGTCTATCCAAACAAAGCACAATGTAGAAATCGGTAAGGCAAATAAAAGGAAGTATATGTTAGAGAAGTTATCAGCAAAAGTGTTCTTGATTTGTGCGCTTCTTTCCGTCATCACTTTATTGTTAATCATTGGATTTGTTTTTTATAAGGGCTCACATCCATTTGTGGCTGGTGGCTATAGCTTTATGGAATTTATTTTCGGTACTGATTGGGTACCAAGTGAAGATAAATTTGGCATTTTCCCTATGATTGTTGCATCCATTTTTGCAACGATTGGGGCATTAATTATCGGAGTACCGATCGGGTTATTTACAGCGATTTTCTTAGCAGAAATAGCTCCGAAAAATGTAGCGAAAATCATTTCACCTGCAATTCAGTTGTTAGCGGGTATTCCATCTGTTTTATATGGTGTTTTTGGACTTGCGATTATCGTTCCTTTTTTACAAAATACATTTGGCTTAGTAAAAGGACAAAGCTTATTAGCTGTTATTCTTGTCCTAGCAATTATGATGCTACCTACCATTGTGACAGTAGCTGAAACGGCAATTCGTGCGGTGCCGAACATATATCGCGAAGGATCACTAGCTCTTGGAGTGTCACAAATAGGAACCATTTTTAAAGTCGTTGTACCAGCAGCAAAATCAGGGATAATGACGGCAATTGTATTAGGTTTAGGCCGAGCAATTGGCGAAACGATGGCTGTTATTTTAGTGGCTGGTAATAGTTTAATCGTACCAACTAGTTTGACTGATAGTGTTCGCCCACTAACGACCAATATTGCTTTAGAAATGGGATATGCTGCTGGCACACATCAAGAAATGCTGTTTGCAACAGGAATTGTTTTATTCTCATTTATATTAATTTTAAATTTTGTTTTATCGAAAATTAGTGCGAAGGGCGGTAACTAAGGTGAGCAAATGGAAAGATAATTTGTTACGTGGACTATTATGGCTTTCGGCACTTCTTTCCGTTGCCGTCCTCGTAATGATTGTTGGATATATCTTTTATAAAGGGATTCATTTAATTAACTTCGATTTCATCTTTGGCAATTATTCCCCGTCTGGAGATGGTGGGATTTGGCCAATGATTGTAACAACGATATACACAGTTGTTATTTCACTAATCATTGCCACTCCAATCGGAATATTAGCGGCAGTTTATTTACAAGAATATGCGAAACAAGGTCGTTTAGTTAGAATCATTCGCTTTGCAACCGAAAGTTTAACAGGTATCCCTTCAATCATTTATGGTTTGTTTGGAGCAGTATTCTTTGTAACGACCTTAAAATTAGGGATGTCCATTATCGCAGCTTCATTAACATTAACGATTATTGTCTTGCCTGTAATCATTAGAACAACAGAAGAAGCTTTAAAAACAGTTCCTGGATCATATCGTGAAGGTTCATTAGCTCTCGGAACAACAAAGTTACAAACGCTATACAAGGTGATTTTACCTAGTGCAATGCCAGGAATATTATCTGGGATCATTCTCTCTGTCGGACGAATTGTTGGTGAATCAGCTGCCATCTTTTTAACTGCAGGAACGGTAGCTGCCATGCCAGAGAGTATTTTTTCATCAGCTAGAACGTTAACTGTCCATTCCTATTTAGTAACACAAGAGTCTGGAGACATTGAACTTGCTGCTGCAGTTGGCATTGTTCTAATAGTTATTATTTTAGCAATCAATTTATCTGCAACATTTATTTCAAAAAAATTAAACAAAGCAGATCGATAAAGTAAAACTCAATCAGTAGTGGTCTTACAGCCCGTTAATCTGCGATTAATAAGGAGAATGTTTATGAGCATAGCAGTAATGGAACGTAGCGCGATAGCGATTAAACAAAATCAATCAAGGAACGTATTTTCGCAAAAAAAGGAAGCTACAACGAAAATTAGTGTGCGGGATTTAAATCTTTTTTATGGTGAAAAGCAAGCACTGTTCGGAGTATCTCTTGATATATATGAAAAAGAGGTAACTGCTTTAATTGGCCCTTCAGGTTGTGGGAAATCAACTTTTTTGCGAACTTTAAATCGCATGAATGATTTAATAGATGGTGTGAAAATAATCGGTGATATTGAAATCGATCATGAAAATATTTATAAATCAAATGACGTAATTAAATTGCGTACAAAAGTGGGAATGGTATTTCAAAAACCAAATTTATTCCCAATGAGTATTTATGATAATGTTGCCTATGGTCCAAGAATGCAGGGCATTAAAAATAGGAAAGAATTAAATCAAATTGTGGAAGAGAGCTTGCGCGGTGCAGCAATTTGGGATGAAGTAAAAGATCGTCTTAAAACATC
>JAEWIG010000052.1 GCA_023387295.1 Bacillota bacterium
GGTTAGGGAAATCATATAACCACTTCCTTTATAGTTATAAAGTTTTAGGAGGTGTGTGTAATTATTCAAAACATCTAAATATCAAATAATTACCATGAATTTTCAGTAATGAATTTGGCTCTACAGCAAAATCTGTACTTGATAACACATTCCATTACAGGCGGACGTTTTCCGTTCCATGTGCTTTTGCTTACTGAAAGTTTGCTTTCAAGTCAAGTACATGTTTTAGTAATGAACGAAAATTATTTTACAACGATTCATATCACTTATCCAATGACAATTTTTTGAATAATAGTAATCAAGACATACTTTAAATTACCTGTATTGTAATTATTTTCCTATTATATTTCAGCAAAAGAAAAACCCGCACTATTACGAAATTCTAATTTAGAAATTCGTAATAGTGCGGTTTTTCTATTTATATTGCTCATTAATCTAGAAAAATTTTGATATTAAATAAACGACTCCTACCAGGAGCCAGACATAAACCGCAGGTCATATTGGCGGAAGTGAAAACTTCTTTTTTCCGTCCTCTGAAGGTTTACGGTTAACACCTCAACCTCCAGTATTACAATCATTCATCCGTTTCTTTTCCATGAAAACACCACCTTCAAATGTTTAGAAACAGCTAATCTTGTTTTATAAAATATCCATCTGAATTTTCCTAACCTTACTGCCGTACATTACCTATATGGGTATTTTTATTATTAAAAAAATTATTCAACCTCACCTTCCCATGCAAGCATTCCACCTGTCATATTCGTAACGTTATAGCCATAGCTTTCTAGAAATTGGCAAGCACGTCCGCTTCTACCACCAGAACGGCAAACAATAATATATTCTTCCGATTTGTCTAATTCATTCATTCGATATTCTAATAGACTAAGAGGTATATTAACAGCACCTGGAATTTTTCCTGCCATCACCTCATCCACTTCGCGAACGTCAATAATATTTATCG
Organism: Bacillota bacterium; assembly: GCA_023387295.1. Classification (GTDB taxonomy): domain Bacteria; phylum Bacillota; class Bacilli; order Bacillales; family Cytobacillaceae; genus Cytobacillus. The sequence continues at coordinate 962 of JAEWIG010000052.1, forward strand.
GTTTTTCACTTTCCAATAATTCGTTTACTTCATTAGTATATAATTGCTTCATACGCTCCACTCCTCATAGTAACTTAAATGGTAGTGCTATTCTTTTTATCTCCAAGCACTTACTCCGCCTTGTACATTCGTAATATTTGTAAATCCTAATTTTTTTAGCGTTTTACAGCCTTGTTGACTGCGCATTCCACTTTGGCAAATGACAACGATCTCTTTATCTTTTGTTAGTTGATTTGCTTTTTGAGAAAGCTGATTAAGAGGTATATTTTTAAACCCTCTAATATGATTACTCTTAAATTCTCCAGGTGTACGTACATCAATGAATTGTTTCGTTTTATCTTGCAATTCATTTTTTAGTTCTGCAGTAGTAATATGTTTAATTCCTTTTGTTGGGACAATTCGCTTAATAATAAAAATAATGACTAGCCCCAGTATGAGATAATTTAAATATTCCATGCTGTATTTCCTCTCCCCTTAACAACCAACATTACCCCTATGGGTATAATGTTAACTAAATTTTATTTGAGTGTCAACTCTTTTTAGCTTAATATTTTAAGCGGAAACACGTTCAGTATTTCCGCTTTATCATTTAGTCTTACAACTATCGGCTTTTGACAAGTAGATTTACTGCTTCCTTCACTAATTCCTCTGTACTCTTTTCCCCATGCTCCTCTGCTTGTTTCACACATGTCACTAAATTTGAGCTCACAACGACACCGATTGTGCGGTCAATAGCTGTTCTCGCTGCTGAGAGCTGGGTAATGACATCCTTACAATCTTGTTCTTCTTCCATCATTCTTAAAATTCCGCGAAGCTGACCTTCGATACGCTTCACTCTATTTTTCATTTGAGCATTATAATCCATCTGCTTCCCCTCCCTTTAACAAGATTTTAAATGATTTTCTTCTGTAATAGTATATCCAACTACTTCGAAACCTTTTTGTCGTAAAAAACGAACCCCAACATTTTTCTCAAGGCTACCAGAAGCTACAATATGAAGATTATTTTTCGGAATCTCATTCAAGTTTCTATTAAGATATGCCACTGGAATATTTTTCGCACCGGATACAGGACTATGGCTTGAAACATTATAATCTCTTAAATCAATAACATTTAAATTGTCTCTATTTATTTGAGACCATTCTGTATTTTGCACGCCTGAAACTGGGCAATATCTTTTATAAAAAACCGAAAAAACGATACCAATAATTAAAATTACTAGGATTAACAATTCTTACAACCCCTTACAAAACAAATACAATTTTTCAATCATCATTTTATACCCTTGTGGGTATATTGTCAAACTTTTCACCCTTTTATTATGTACCATATCTTTTTCTATTTCCATCCATAACTGCGACTTAGATCGTTGCGTTCTTTCTATTAAAAAAGGAATAATAAATTATAGAAGGAAAACATTTTTTCATTAAGTAAAAAGAGTGGCGAGTTAATTACTTGCTTTTATAAAATTATGTTTTTAAAATAGGGGTAGGGGTATAAGATAATGAGAGGATGATATTCATGGATAAAAAGATTTTAATTATTGGCGGAGTTGCTGGTGGAGCAACAGCAGCCGCTCGTCTTAGAAGATTAGATGAGAAATCAACCATCATCTTATTTGAAAGAGGAGAACATATTTCTTTTGCAAACTGTGGTCTACCATACTATATTGGTGAAACAATCAAAAGTCGTGACAAACTCTTAGTTCAAACAGTCGAGGGAATGAGCAAAAAGTTTAATTTAGATATCCGCAATTTAAGTGAGGTTACTGCGATCAATCGCGATAGAAAAACAGTAACCGTAAAAAATCTTGGTACAAACGAGGTTTATGAAGAAAGCTATGATGTGTTAGTCCTTTCACCAGGAGCAAAGCCGATTGTACCACCAGTTCCAGGACTTAAAGAAGCTAACAATGTCTTTACATTACGCAATATTCCAGATACCGATAAGATAAAAGGCTTTGTTGATGAACAGAAGCCAAAAGAAGCCGTCGTTGTCGGTGGTGGATTTATCGGTTTAGAAATGGCCGAAAACTTAGCTGAGCGCGGTGTTAAAGTGACAATTGTTGAAATGGCTAACCAAGTCATGGCTCCGTTAGATTTTGAAATGGCATCTATCGTTCATAATCATTTAATTGAAAAAGGAGCCAATTTAATCCTGGAGGATGGCGTGCACTCCTTCGAGGATAATGGAAAAACAATTGCTTTAGCTAGTGGAAGAAAAATTAGTACGGATATGATTATTTTATCGATTGGAGTTAGACCTGAAAACACATTAGCTCTTGATGCTGGACTTTCTGTCGGTGAACGAGGTGGCATTCAGGTTAATGAATATTTGCAAACAAATGACGAACATATCTATGCCATTGGGGATGCGATTGAAGTAACTGACTATATAAATGGCCAACCAACGATGATCCCACTCGCTGGACCAGCAAACCGCCAAGGTCGAATTGTGGCTAATAATATTTATGATAAGAAAGAAACGTATAAAGGGACATTAGGCACTTCCGTAGCGAAGGTATTTGACCTGACTGTTTCAACAACAGGAAACAATGAAAAAATCTTAAAGCGTTTAGGTGTGGACTATGAAGTGGTTCATCTTCACCCTTCATCACATGCCGGTTATTATCCTGGAGCTTCTCCTATTGCTTTAAAGCTTATTTTCGACCGTGAAAATGGGAAGATCTTTGGTGCACAGGCTGTTGGTAAAAATGGTGTTGAAAAGCGTATTGATGTCATCGCAACAGCTATAAAAGGAAATCTAACTGTGGAGGATTTAACTGAAATTGAGTTAGCCTATGCTCCTCCGTTCTCTTCTGCCAAGGATCCAGTCAATATGGCTGGTTATGTTGCGTCTAACATAATGAACGGGGACGTAGATACGGTTCAATGGCATGAGGTAGACGAGCTTATTGCTAATGGCGGATTATTAATCGATGTTCGTGAACCAATCGAAAGAGAAATGGGTTATATACAAGGTTCGATTAATATTCCTTTAGGGGAGATTCGCGAACGCCTCCATGATATCCCAAAAGACAAAACGATTTATGTTTCATGTCAGGTAGGATTGCGTGGCTATTTAGCGTCAAGAATTTTGAAGGAAAATGGTTATGATGTGAAAAATGTAGATGGCGGCTGGAAAACTTATTCGAGCGTTTATCGCAAGCCAACTGGAGCTAGGTCTCAGGATAATGCTGAGAAAGCAACTGTGTCTATTTCCATTGATACGACTGGAATGATGTGTCCAGGTCCAATTACTGAAGTGCAGAAAAATATCAGCGCGCTTCAAGTAGGAAATATTCTAGAAGTGACAACAACCGATAATACGTTCGTCCAAGATATAAAAACTTGGTGTGACACGAACGAGCAAACATTTATAAAAGCCGAGTGGCAGGAAAATCAATTTCATGTCTTAATTAAGAAAGCGAAATAAGAGATATAAATAATAAGACCATTTTCAGGTAAGTACCCTGGAAATGGTCTTATTTAATATTTTCGATTAAATAATAAAATAAGCGATAATCGACAAACAAATCGATGTAATAGCCATTGCGATCAACGGTTTTAACGCCTTTGTTCGTAAATCTCGCAGGCTAACGTTAAGTCCAAGTCCAACCATGGCAGCTGTTAAACACCAAGTAGTTAAACTAGCCACTCCATCCATAAACCCTTCTGTTACAGGAATAACTGGACCAAGAATGTAGCTACCTACTACACTCATGATGATAAAACCGATTAAAAACCATGGAAACTCAATTTTGGTATTCTCTTCATCTGCCCCAGTATTCTTTCTTTTCATCCAATACATAAAAATAAAGCAAAGCGGAACAAGTAAAAATACTCTTCCCAGCTTAGCAAGTAAACCAATTGCTAGAGCTTCCTCGCCTCCTGGTGCCGCGGCTAAAGCAACATGGGCAATTTCATGCAAGCTGATACCTGACCAAATTCCATATTCAACATCAGTTAAAGGTAAAATAGGTCTTAATATCGTATAAACAATAGCAAAAATCGTCCCCACTAAAGCAATAATTCCTACGCCAATCGCCGTTTCTTCATCCTTTGTTTTAATAATCGGGGCAATCGCTGCAATCGCTGCTGCACCACAAACCCCCGTTCCAACGCCGAGAAGCAAGGAAATATTCTTATCTGCCTTCAAGAGCTTGGCAAGCCACATCGTTAACGCAATAGCAAAAATAATGACACCAACATCCCGAACGAGCAAGCCTAGCCCATCATCGATGACCGTCCCGATATTTAGCTTTAATCCGTACAAGATAATCGCAAACCTTAATAATTTCTTCGAGGAAAAAGCAATTCCAGAACGAATAATCTCTGGGTAGCCAAAAAACTGCCTGAACATAACGGCAAGAATAATGGCTGATGCTAATTGTCCGATTTGATCAAAGCCTGGTAATTTCGCTAATAAATATCCGAGGAAAGCGATAAAAAATGTAAAAGCAATTCCCCCAACCCATAGACCAAACGAATTCCTTTTTGTTTGGCCATTTACCGGAGATGAATTGCCTGATTGATCTGCCATATTAACAAACTCCTTTTTCCACTATTTATAAGTTCGTTTTAATGATACTCCTATTTGTATTATTAGAAAAATAATTATTTTTTATGCTTATGATAAGTAAATTGATATAATAGATTGAGATATTCAATAAATGAGGGATTAAACTTGGATCAGCAGTTATTTGTTTTCATTACAGTGGCGGAAAAGAAAAATTTTTCGCGGGCAGCTGAAGAATTACATATGACCCAGCCGGCTGTTAGTCAATATATACAAGCTTTAGAAAAAACAAAGAATACTAAGTTACTAGAACGTACCAATAAATATGTCCGCTTAACAAAAGCAGGAGAAATTGTCTATCACCATGCAAAAGAAATATTAGGGCTATATACGAAGATGGACTATTTACTTGATGATCTTACGAATAATCCAAGCGGATCTCTATCAATTGGTGCAAGCTATACATACGGTGAATATGTTTTACCGCATCTACTTGCCAAGATGCAATTGAAATACCCAGCGATTAATCCTTCTATCAAAATCGGAAACACGAGGGAAATCGCGGAATTAGTGCTTGGCCATCAATTGGACGTAGGAATTGTCGAAGGGAATTTTGAAGATAAAAACTTAAAAGTCGAACCAGTTGCAGTCGATGATATGAGTATTGTTGTATCATCTAATCATCCTCTTGCCAATTCAAACAGGGAAATCAGTCTATCTGAATTAGCTAATGAAACTTGGATAATAAGAGAAAGAGGCTCGGGGACAAGGGAAGCTATTGACAGCATGTTTAGTCGATATAAAATGACCCCGAAAAGAAAATTAGAGTTCGGCAGTACACAAATCATTAAAGAAGCTGTTGAAGCTAATCTCGGGATCAGCTTACTATCAGACTGGGCCATCCGAAAAGAACTATCTTTAGGAACGTTAACAATAATCAAGATTGATGGTGTTTCCATTAGACGTGACTTTTCTACAGTTCTTTGTTCTCCGTTTCAAACAAAAGCTCTTAGCGTATTTTTGAAAATGATTAAAGAAAATTGCTGACGTTGTATCTCTTCATTTTTTCATTATAATAGAAGAGAGGTGAACAGCTTGGCACGCGAACGTAAATTTTCAATTGATGAGTTATATCAAACAACGAAGGAGCTTCTCCTTCTTCACGGATACGAGGGCTTTACCTTTAGTATACTGGCAGAAAAATTGGATGTCTCGAGAGGCACCTTGTATAAATACTACGAAAATAAAGAAGAGCTGATCACAGATTATATGCTCGATGAGATGGATAAGTTTTTGCTAAAACTCCAACAAATCGAACAATATGATGGTTTTCAGCAGCAATTTAATAAACTCATTGAACTCATTTTTGAACATCGTGAAATTAATCATATTATTATTATCGCTTTGCAAATACCTACTAATTCTACGAAAAAAGTGAAATTAAATAAAGCAAAGCTCGATACATATCATCTTGATATGTATCAGCATCTACAAGGCTTTATCAAAATAGGAAGAGAAGAAAAGAAATTAAAGCCGCATATTGCAGATGGATTAATTCTAGGTTTTATCTTTCAAACGATTGCCATTCCGAATCATTTTGGCATTCCCCATTCAGAATGGGTGGAGTCAATTAAAGAAATAATCAGCCACGGAATGTTTAAACTTAATGATTGACACTACTGTCACTTTTAACAGATAATAACATGACAATAGTGTCTTTTTATTTTTGTTCAAAGTGACACTAGTGTCACCATATGAATTATAGTATGTAATTTATTTTCCAAAGAAAGGGGATAGCAGTATGAAATCATTTTTACACTACATCACTGATCGTGTAACAACGAAAAAAGGCATGTGGATTACGTTAGCCGCATGGCTTATTATTACTATGTGTCTAGCTGTTTTCGCACCGAGTGCAAAAGACTATGAGGTTTCCTCCATCGATTCACTTCCTGAAGATGCGAAATCAATCATTGCTCAAAACAAGGTCGATAAATATTTTAAAGATAATGATGGGCTTCCCGCTATTTTAGTTTTTCAATCTGAAAGCGGTGAAATCGAGTATCAAGATCTAGCTAATCTTTTTGACAAAATAACAGAAGAAAAAATTAATGGGGTCGAGCAAATCATTCCGTTATCTTCTATCCCCCCACAAGCAGCTGCTGGATTTTTCTCAGAAGACAAGGCAACAGCCTTAATTCCACTAACCTTTGACGCTTCTCTTGAAATAAAAGAAATTAAACAGTCAAAAGAAAAAATTGAAGAGTTAGTAACAAACACAACTGATTTGACGCTCTATGTAACAGGTCCAGCAGGAATCGGAATTGATTCTCTTGACCTATTTTCAAGAGCAGATGTTGTCTTAATTTTATCAACTGTCGGCTTAATTTTAGTCCTATTGATTATTATTTACCGTTCACCATTACTTGCTTTAATTCCATTGCTCGCAGCAGCCTTCGTCTATGAAGTGGTGATGCAAACACTTGGATTAATGGGTGCTGCTGGTCTTGTGATTAGCAACCAAACCCTTTCGATTATGACCATACTGTTATTCGCAGCGGTCATTGATTATTCTCTATTCGTCTTTTCAAGATATCGAGAAGAGCTCAGAAACCATGAAAGTAAATTTGATGCGATGAAAGCGGCGATGCGTGAAACAGGTATGCCTGTATTCTTCTCTGGTGGAACCGTGTTAGCTGCGATGCTTGTTTTATTCTTTGCTCAATTTGGCGATTATCGTAATTTTGCTCCAACCTTTGGAACGACGATGGTTATTATTATGCTTGCCTCCGTTACGCTTGTTCCTGCATTATTTACGCTATTTGGACGTAAATCCTTCTGGCCCAAAATACCTCGTGTTGGGGAGGAAGCTGTTAAGAAAAATTCCTTTTGGAGCAGGGTTGGTCGCTTCGTCGTGAAGAAACCAATATTAGCTGTTTCGTTAATGGGAATTTTCCTACTCCTATCGGCTAGCAATATCTTTAATATGGAATACGAGTTTGACACAATGAAGTCCTTCCCTGAAGATATGCCTTCAAGACAAGGGTATGAAATATTGGAGAATAGCTTCGCTAAGGGTGAACTTGCCCCAACAACGGTCTTATTTGAAGCCACTGAAGCGATATCAGATGAACAAAAAGAAGCATTAAAACAGGAACTAAGCAACCAGCCACTCGTAAGCAATGTTCGTGTTAACGGCACTGCTGAGGACGGAAAAGTAATAAATTATAGTCTTACTTTCGAAGAAAGTCCTTACTCCATTGAAACAATGGATGCCCTTGAAAAAATTAGGGACAATACGGAAAAGATTGTGACCGATAGTAATGTAGCCGGCGAGCTTCACTTTGCTGGTGAAACAGCGAAAAAAGTAGATGAGCGTACTGTCAATAACCGAGACTTAATCGTCATCGTATTTTTGGAAACCATCCTCATTTTTGGCTTGTTAATCGTTTTGACAAGATCATTTAAAATGCCGATCTATATGATGGGTACAATATTAGTTAGCTTCCTAGCAGCCCTTGGTTTAGGCATGTTCTTAACCAACATTCTCTTTGATATAAGTACGATTAGCGACCGGGTTCCTCTCTATTCGTTTGTCTTTTTAGTCGCACTTGGCATTGACTACAATATTATCTTAATTTCAAGATACCAAGAGGAAAGAAGAAAGCATTCCGTCAAGGAGGCAGTTGAAATTGCGGTCGCCAATACGGGTGGAGTTATTTCCTCTGCTGGATTAATCCTTGCAGCAACCTTTGCTGTTTTAATGACACAACCAATTGAATTATTATTTGTTTTCGGATTCATTGTTGCTGTTGGAATTCTATTAGACACGTTCTTAATTCGAGGAGTTTTACTACCAGCATTGATTGTTTTATTTGAAAAAGATAAGGAAAAAGAGACAGTGTCCTTATCTAAGCAATAACACAAAACATTCATGAGTATCTACTCCTAACCCAGAATGTAAATGTCGGTCAATTTACTTTCTCTGCGCTGGTTATTCCTCCGTCATAAAGGCTTGTTCAAGTAAACCGACCGACAATTTTTTTCATAGAAAAGCCTATTTTGACTGAGTTATCTGATCAAAATAGGCTTTTTCCTTCTCTATCTCCTTATTAGGGACAGAGCTCCTGTAACTCTGTCCCATCTTCTTTCATTTGCCATGTCTCATAAAAAAAAACCACCATGTCTGGTGGAGGTTGTCCTTGTTCTAGCTGGATATTTTCAATAAATCAGCAGCTTTGCTTTCTGTAATATCCTTTATTAAAATGAGCTCACTAATTAAATTTCTTTGCGCATGCTGGAGCATTTGTTTCTCACTTGTATTAAGTGTTTTTTCTCTATTTTGATATAGGAGATCTCGAACTACTTCTGCAGAATCACTCATTTTTCCTGTTTTCATTTTTTCCATATTCGATTTAAATCTTTCTTTCCACGGAAGCAAGCAACTTGGCTCTACATTGTGAAAGTCAAACAAAATATCATTCATCGTCTCCAAATCAACAACCGAGCGAACCCCCGATATCTCTACCTTATTCGTCGGGAGCATCACGTCCATCTTATTAATTGGTATGGAAATAATACAATATTCCTGTGTTTTGCCGAGGATTTCTCTATCCTCTATCGCTTTAATTATTCCAGCACCGTGCATTGGATAGAAAACCTTATCTCCAACTTGAAACAAAATCATCCACCCCCATATATACTTACATATATATGGTATCACTCATTATAAAAATAAGCAATTTTTTATAATAACACAACAAAATATTTAATGTCAATACTTTATCAGAAATTATATAGAAAAAGAGTAATCTTGCTATTTTTATCAATGGTTGCTAACAATACCTCATTAACATCCACTTGATGATTTGCTCTTAAAGTAGATATAAGCCATTCTTCATCCTTATCTACTAACTTTAATTGTTCGTTTTCAACTTTACCTTCTCTAACAATGGTTATCGGGAAATCAAAAGGCTCAGGTGCTATATTTAAATCACTCCGAGTCACATTTTGGTAAACTGGAATTAAAAAGAAGGATATTATTCCATCCGGTTCCCATAATGCAAGAGCAATTTTACTAATATCTTCTATTTTTTCTCTTCTTGCTGCTGATAATAAATAATCTACAGTAATCCTGGCTCTTCCTAAATTACTTGATATGATCTGCCCGTTTTTTATGAGTGGAAAGGCGTCTGGAAATACAAATCTTCTAAGTCTAGCCGATTTCAATGTGATAAATATGCTTAATATGTATAATAGGACGAGAACACTCATGGTTGTCATCGATCCTTTTAAACCTAGCTGTTCATCAGAAAGTGGATGGGCAATAATATTACCAATAATTAATGCAATGGCAAAATCAAGTAAGCTTAATTGCGAAATGGAACGTTGACCCATAACTTTCACAATAAGTAGCAGAAAAAAATAAGACACAATAGCTCGCAATATCCATTCTAATGTTGTGAGTGTTTCTTGGCTCTGAAAAAAGTCCATCTAAATTACCCTTCCCCGATAGTCCATTTTCGTTTTGGCGTATTTGTTCTATAGTTCACCAATCTTGCTCAATAAATTCCCCTGAATATATCATAAGATCAATATATGTCCGGGCATATGTCTTTCTAAAAAATGGAACATTTCTTCTTTTTACCTAGCATGACCTTCCATGATAATACAAATATTAATGATTGGAAGGTGACGTTTTTACTTTCCAATTTCGATCAAGGAAGTGGTTGGCTTGAATAACATATTTTCACTTTCTAACATGAGAAAAGTACAGAGTCGCTTCAATATTTTTCGAAAAAGAAGAAATAATCGTGGGATGATCTGGACTACGCTGTTGGGACTTGGGGTTAGCGCAGCTGCTGTAGGAATAAAAATGAATAAAGACAAAAAAATTCAACATTCCGTCCAGAATTTAATGAACAATCTCAATGGACAAAACATGGCTCAAATGCCAAACATGGCTGGTATAGTGGAGTTTTCTAATGAGTTACTCCCTAATAATGAGCAGAATAATTAATTTTTTTGAGGCTTTCCGATAAGTGCCTGGCTCCCTCCTTACAACACAATATATAGATGTTTTTTTTCTGATTCTCATCTATATACTTTGTCGGAGGTGCCAGGCTCTTCGTTTTCGGACAGCCTCTTTTTTTGAATACCGGAATACTTCTAGACATAGAGGAAATATTAATACTGCTAATGCCAACTAAGAAAGGAGTTCATCAGATGAATGATAAAGCATTTAGGTTGATTAATCAGCTTTCCGGACGCGTTTTACCAATAGATTTACTAATGATATTCCTATCGAATAAAGTCCGTTATTTGTTTTTATTCGTACTTCTTTTAATGTGGATTAGAAAAGGAAGTTATCGTTTCTCGGCCTTTAATAGTGTCTTATCCGCAGGCTTTTCATTAATCATTTATTTCATTATTAAGCTTTTCTATTTTAAACCACGACCGTTTATTAAACACCGCGTGGGCATTTTGATTCCTTCTAAAGTAGATTCTACCTTTCCAAGTAAACATACGATGCTTGTTTTTGCGATATCTACAGCTATCTATCTTCGTGAACGAATACTTGGACTCATCATGTTAATCATATCAGGCTTGACTGGTATATCTCGTATTTGGGTTGGCCATCATTACCCTTTTGATATTATTGGCAGTGCGATCATCGCTTCCGTAACGAGTATTTTGTTTAATAAAGTAAACCAGAATGACTATGTGAATTAATCATTCTGGTTTACTTTATTATGAAAAAGAGTGAGGAAAGAATTAAGCAGATTAGTTCCTTCCTCACTCTTTTTCATTTTATTTCGCAAACGTATGATTACCGATTTTAGTTGTAATTGGACGGCTAAGAATCCATTTGCTTGTTGAAGTTTTAGGATTATAGAAATAAAGAGAGCCCTTACCTTGTCCTCTAAAAGCAATTGCTTCATCTACTGCTTTGATCGAGTCTTTGTCAGCTGCCTGATTGATTGTTCCATTTTGAACTGGGGTAAATGCATAATGTCCACTTACTTTTTCGTAAATAACCTCTTTAACCGTATTAGGAAAATCTTTGCTATCCACTCGGTTTAAGACGACAGTTGCAACAGCTACTTTCCCTGCATAAGGCTCCCCCTTCGCTTCTGCAGATACTAGACGAGCTAATAATTGTTTATCAGCAGCGGATAAACTAGAGTTAGGGATTTGTAGTTTTTCTCCAGGATAGATTAGATCACTAGTTTTGTTGTTTGCTTTTTTCAAACTATTAACGGGTACCCCATATTTATTCGCAATAATCCAAAAAGTCTCGCCGCTTTTTACAACGTGAGTATTCGTTGCCGCTTCTGTTGGAGAATGAAAACTAAACAATGAAAGGGACAAAGTAGATACAATTAGTAGTTTCTTAAACTTATTCATTCTGTTAACCTCCTAGTTGTCATTGATTTACTTGTAGGTTAACAGATGTAACATTGTAAAACATGACCTAAATTATGGAATTCAGTTATTCCATTTGTTTAGTCGCACCAATACTAATGTGACACTCTTAGTGGTAAAGTATGGTTATAGATAGATTCATACAATTCTATCCTATTACTGAAAAAAATAGCTTGTTTTTAACAGGATTATTTCAAGTTTGTAACGGGTCTTTCCGACGGCGATTTTTTAATTATGTCTGCATAGATTCTTCAAATTTTTAAGCTAAAATGAAGATAATCGAGGTGAATGAGCAATGAATAAATTATCAGTTAAACTGGGTGTGTTATTTTTCTTAGTTATTTTCGGTTTAGAAACCATTATGTTTTTCTTTTTACATACGACCATTGTTGATTCGAGAATTGAGGAGGAATTTATTGCTCTGCAGTCTAGGGGGAACTCTCATAGAGATGTGCTTGAAAAACGTTTTGATGCAAACACAATCTCCCATGTCGCTTTAATGGAATCGGAAGCAAGTACAAATGTAATCATTACGGATAAACAGGGACAAGTTCTTGACTCCTCTGATGAAATAGAACAATTTCAATCTTACCTTTATGAAATAACAACACCTATTCCAAGAAAAGGAGAAATTATCTCAGACGATTGGCAGGAGGATCCATATATTTCAACGATAAGTCCAATCGAGCAAAACGGCGAGGTAGCCGGATTTGTATATATGTTTCAAGATACAAATTCCGTCCATTCTTTAATCAATCGCTTAAATCGACATTTTCTATTAGCTGGTGTTATTGCCATAGGTTTTACGGTAATCATTATCATTTTTTTATCAAAAGCTTTGACAAAGCCACTTATTAAAATGAAAGACGCTACTTCGCAAATGAGTAAAGGAAATTTTTCTGTTACCGTTCCAAAATCATCAAACGATGAATTAGGAGATTTGGCAAGCTCTATTCAACTTTTAGCAAACGATCTCAACTATTTAAAAGAAGAAAGAAACGAGTTTCTAGCAAGTATTTCACATGAATTAAGAACTCCATTAACTTATATAAAAGGCTATGCAGATATTGCTCTAAAACGAAATCTACCGAGACATGAACAAGAGAAATATTTACATATTATTCTTGAAGAATCAAACAGAATGTCTACCTTAATAAAAGATTTATTTGAATTGGCAAAAATCGATAAAAACACGTTTGAAATTCAAAAAAGCATAATCAATTTAGAAGACTTACTTTCTTCCATTGTAAAAAAGCTTTACCCTGCATTTAAACAGAAACAGATGAATCTAGAAATAAGCTGTCCAGAAAATGTTTTAGTTATGGCAGATCCCTCTAGACTAGAGCAAATTATCCTAAATTTATTAGATAATTCGATGAAATACTCAGCAGAAGGCGGCACAACCTCTTTAATCGTGGAGAAAAATAAGCATTCTGTGCAAATGACCATCAAAGACTGTGGTAAAGGAATACCAGCAGAGGATATCCCCTATATTTTCAACCGTTTTTATCGGGTTGATAAAGCACGGACGAGAGCATTAGGTGGTACGGGTCTTGGTCTTGCGATCGTAAAGGAACTTATTGATAAGCATGGCTGGGACATTGCCGTGCAAAGTGAATTAGCAGTAGGCTCTGAATTCCGTATCACCATTAAGGAGTGAAAAATTGTGAAAACCGTTTTATTAGTGGACGATGAACCACTTATGCTTGATTTGCTTTCTTTATACTTATCACCTTTAGGCTACAACTGTTTAAAGATGACTTCTCCTCTTGAAGCACTCGCCTTTTTAGAAGAAAACGAGGTTGATTTAGTCTTGCTTGATGTTATGATGCCTGAAATGAACGGATGGGAAGCTTGTCTAGAAATTAGAAAGCATTGGGACGTCCCGATTATTATGCTTACTGCTAGAAGTGAAAAGCCCGATATTGTAAAAGGTTTAAAGACTGGTGCTGACGATTATATTACGAAACCATTTGATGAAGAAGAATTGATAGCCAGAATTGAGGCTGTCTTAAGGAGAAATAAAAATGAAGATAGAAAGATCATTTTTAAGGAGCTCGTCTTAGATTTACAATCCTTTACCCTTCAATATAAATCTAAAGATATTCTTTTAACCCCTAAGGAATTCGCGATGTTGAAACTGTTTTTAACACATACGAATAAAGTATTTTCACGGGAGCATTTAATTAATTCCATTTGGGGATATGACGTTTCTACTGAAGATCGAACAATCGATTCCCATGTGAGAAATTTGCGAGATAAGTTAAGGAAGGCAGGTTTCCCCTCTGATGATCATTTCGTAACAGTTTGGGGGATGGGCTATAAATGGGACGGAAAAGCGTGATTATGACTATTATTAGTCATATTTGGGTTTTTCGCTGTATCTTGACCCGTTTAAAGTTTTGTCTATTGGACAGAAGTTGCGTAGATTCGGTTGAAACAGTCCGATAGCTTTGTTCTATCGGACTATCTCAGCTTAGCTCAGGGGGATTTTGTCCAATAGTTTCGGACTATCGGACATTCCTAGCTTAGATCCGGAGGAAAACGTCCGATAGTTTCGCTCTATCGGACATTCTCAGCATGGTTCAGAGGGATTTTGTCCGATAGCTTCGTTCTATTAGACGTTTTTCTCCGACTTTTGACGAGAATTCGGATGTTGAACGGAAATTCTAGAATTCATCTCCCACCCACTACTCCGGTCTAGGCTCGGACGGATTATAATGATTAGCTAATTCATGACGAACATACATAACAATATCGCTTATTTCCTGCTCATCAAGCTGTTTTACTCCGTCTTCTCCTTCTAAGGAAGGACCCATTCTCGTTCCTTCGCGGCCATAGGCGATTGTAAGCCATAATTGTTGATCCGTTAGCTGCTTAAGGGTATCTGGATTTGCGATGGCGGCGGCGGCTGTTGCAAAACCACTACCTGTCTTTCCATGACAAGTCATACAATTTGATGTATAAAGAGCTTTTCCCCTATCAGCATTTCCTTCAATACTTGATGGTGTATCTAGTGTTAACGGCTTTATTTTCCAGCTTCTGATAAAGGAAACAAGCTCTTCTTTCTCCTCTTCCTTCAGTTCAAGATATGCTGGCATCATCGCCTCCACTCTTCCGCTCTCAATCATATTTTTAATTTCATGGTTAGAAAATGCACTCAAAAATTGTTGATTATTTATTGATGTTCCAATTAAAGCTCCTTCACCCTCACCAGTCTCGCCATGACATTCGAGGCAAAGCTGGTTGTAAAGCCTCTGGCCATTCATAATGGATGCTTTATCTTCAGCTTTTTGTAAAGTACCAATAATAGCAACGATTATAACGAACATCAAAATCGCAATACCAATAAATAATTTTTTCATATTCATTCCCTACTTAGGTTCTGGAGTTGGCGTTGGTGTTCCAAAGCTTCCATATTTCTTGACAATTAATTGATGAATCTCCTTCAATTCCTTACCATCCTTACTATGCTGAACCGCCTCACGGGCGATATTTACACAGATGTCTCAGGCGGTACCATGGGGATCCCATTTTGCAACTTCATTATTTGGACCTAATTCACCAATGAAACAATCCAGATTACTCATATGTCCTGCTGATTCATTACAGTTACAATAACATGGTACAGAAGATACTACCTCCGGATGCTCAGCTGCCATCACGTATGCTTCCTGTACATGTGACGGTGTGTTCAATACAAAATCGGGTAAAGCCGCATGCTTCAAATCAAGAGCCATTTCTTTGTGCTCATTTTCGCTAGTTGAGCTACATCCAGCTGCGATTCCCATCGAAAAAACGCTAATTACAAGTAAGAGTAGTAAGCGTTTCAAATCTATCTCCTCCATTTTATGTTGCAATTATTTTCATGTGTGAAGCAATGAACTATTCCTACACATTTTGAATGTAAGAAATTAATATGCAGAAATTATGCAGAAAAAGAGAAAAAATCATTAAAATGATTTAATGATTTTCCGTTTGTCACCATATTTACAAATTTTTAAAGAGTCCAGTAAGTTATCGTATCTAGGATTCCTAAAAGTAGCATAAAACCGCCCGCTATTTTTTGGATGATATAACCAATCCTTCTACCTTTCTTTTTAATAAGAGAACCTCCTAAATCTAAATACCAGATCAGAAAAATCGCGATGATTAGCGGTAATGATGTACCAAGTGCAAAGATAATTGGCAATATCGCTCCATAGCTAACTGACGCCGCCATGGGCATAAGGGTTATGAAAAATAGCGTAAACATTGTCGGACAAAATCCAAGTGTAAAGCTTACGCCCATTAGAAACGCCCCTAAGTTCCCCTTTTTCTGTAATTTTTCGGGGATACTTCCGAGAGAAATGGTTTTATGAAATTTAATCACGCCTAACATAAACAAACCAATCAAAATAAACATCGGACCAACGATTTTTCTCACCCAAGGAAAATAAGTGATAAGTGAATATCGAACCTCACTCCCGACAAACCAAACAATGAAACCAAGCATAGCAAAAACGACTATTTTTCCAAGCGTAAAAAATAGAACTCTCTTCCATGCCACTCCTTTTTGAAGCGATTGATTTCCGTATAGCGTTATCGCACCTAAATTTCCTGTAAATTGACATGGTGCAATAGCACCTACAATCCCTAAAACAAATGCTGATAATATTGGAATTCCAGTTGAATATAATCCGATATTAATAAAAGGTACCGAAATCATGCTGCTCAATAGGCTAAAGAATTGATACAACTATAATGATATCCCTACTATTATTCCTTA
>JAEWIG010000111.1 GCA_023387295.1 Bacillota bacterium
GGTTAGGCTCTTATTCGTATCAAAAGGAAGTCCAAAACCGCCTGATTGTTCAATTGAAGAAAAACCGTGAAGAATACTTCTAAAACCTCTAACCATATGGATGGATAATTCTTCATCCAAGTTAAAAACTTGCAATACTTGAATGGCAAGCTGAACGATAGCTTGTTGTGCATCTTGAAGCTCTTTGTCATTTGCAATTGGAAATCTAGATGTCGCTTCATAAAGACCAGGATGGTTTCTAACGAACTGAATATATGCTTTGCTAATGGCGTGAATTGCGTCCTCACTAGAGCGTCCTACCGCTGATTTCATTAAGGTCTCATAAAGCTTTTCTGTTCCGTAAATAGCTAACTTCTGCTTTAATTCATTTAATCCATTTACATGGTTATAAAAAGAAGGGGGGCGGATTTGCAATTTTTCAGCTAACATCCCGAGAGTAAGCTGATCTAAACCTTTTTCATCAATTAATTTAGTTGCTTCACCTAAAATAGTAGGCAAGTCTAATTTTGTTTTTCGAGTCATATTTTTTCATCCTATCTGGCCTTTTTCTATTTATTAATTTGCTAGAATAATAGCTTTTTCCATTAAATTAACAGGATTTGCAATCATTTTTCCGTGACCGGTTGCAAGCAGGTTAGGTTGATAGCTTATTAATTTCCGTGCACTTTCAAGAGCAAGATTTTTATCCCATGTTGCAAGGGCTGGAAATGGAAACAATGGCTTAATCGTGCCTGAGACAGCAATTCCTCCTCTTGTTTGAAAAGCATCGCCAACAATTAAACTCCGGTTGCGTGTATCAAGCAGTGAAATTGAACCAGGTGTATGTCCTGGAGATTCAATTACTTCCAATGAACCAATCCGATCTCCCTCTTTAAGTAAAATATTCGGCAGGGTTTTAATCTTTTTTGGAATGCCGCCACGAATGGGCATGTTTTTCTCATGCTGTAAAAGGGATGCATCTCCTTTTAATAACCTTGAATCCCTATATGAAATGCTGATTTGAGCTTCAGGCAATAGATTTTTCAGGTCATCTAACGCTCCGACATGATCGGCGTGTGCATGTGTAAGAATAATATTTCGAATTGGTTTGCAGATTTTTTTTGATGCCTTAATAATACTCTTCGTACTGTAGGGGAGAGCTGTATCAATTAGAGTTAATTCATTTTCTTCCTCAACTAAATAGCAATTCACTGGAAACAAACGCGGCATAAACGATAATTGAAAAACAGTATGAATCTTAGTTATCTTCATATTTTATCATGCCTTTCTCTATAAACTAATTATATTATCATTTTAACTAATCGGATTAGTTAAAAGCAACTATTTTTTGAAAAGAAAAAAAGAATCAGAATACAAACCTGATTCTTTTCCTTCGATAAGTACTATTTATTTAATTGCTTCATAAATTCTCTCATGAATCCAGGTAGGTCAGGCCAAGCATGCCCAGAAATTAAATTTCCTTGCACATGAAGATGCTCCTCAATATAGGTAGCACCGGCTGCTTCAACATCAGGTTTGCATGCGATATAGGCAGTCATTTCTCTGCCCTCCAAGTATTGACGAACAGTTGTTAATATTAAGCTTGCATGGCAAATGGCGGCAACAGGCTTATTTGCTTCAAAGAAATGAGCAACTATCTTAGGAACATGTTCATTCAGGCGAATGTACTCCGGCGCTCTTCCACCAGGAATAATTAAACCATCATATTCTTCAGGGGTAACATCTTCAAATGCAATGTGTGACTCGATTAAGTAGCCTTTGCTCTCTGTATATGTGTCCCATCCTACAAAGTCATGGACAACTGTTTGTAGCTTCTTCTTTGAAGGCGCTGCTATCTGTACGTCAAAACCTTCTTCCAGGCAGCGGTAATACGGATAAAAAATTTCTAATGCCTCAACTGCATCTCCAGCAATAAGTAATACTTTTTTTCCCATTTTTAATTCCTCCCTTCAAAAATAAGGCAATCGCCTTTATTTATATATTCTGAATAACCTTTTGATTTCCTTTTAAATTAGGAATCTTTAACAGATTTGTAATTTTGTTATTTATCGTATTTCAGGAGGATGGCTTGTCAATAAGTGAAGACTGTGACACTATATACATATATAGGGAGGATTCCCTATATGTTTTTTTATGTCCAAAAAAATTCTTTAAAAAAGAATTAACGATATGAAATGGAGGAAGTCGATTATGTCTAATTTACCAAATTGTCCGAAATGCAATTCTGAATACACTTACGAGGATGGAGCGCTTCTTGTTTGCCCAGAATGTGCTCATGAGTGGACACCTGGCTCTGAAAATGAGAATAATGAGGATCAAAAGGTAGTAAAGGATGCTAATGGAAATATTTTGAATGATGGGGATACTGTCACGGTTATTAAGGATCTGAAAGTAAAAGGAAGTTCATCCGTTTTAAAAATAGGTACAAAAGTAAAGGGGATTCGTTTAGTTGATGGCGATCATGATATTGATTGCAAAATTGATGGATTTGGAGCAATGAAGCTAAAATCAGAATTTGTTAAAAAAGTATAGATAATCAGCAAAAATGAAGAGGGGCATCTGCATATGCCCCTCTCTCTCTTAACTTTTGAAAATGATGGAAATTATTTCATCTGTTGTCATACTACTATCAATTTCATAAATCCCAAGTTTCATTTTTGTCGCTACACCTTTTTTTTCAACCTCTTTTGAAAACTGGAAAGCGTCATCAATGATTTTAGCATGTTGGAGTGACTTTCCGACATCAATACTAGTCATCCCAGAGGTTACGTTTATGATGGTGCGGTAAACAACCTCCTGTTCTGTCTCGGGCTGTTCTTTCTTATCATTTTCATCTTTCTTTTCAACTTCTTCTTTCTTTTCAGCTTCGTCTTTCTCTGCGGTTTTCTTTGCAGCAGCAAGCTCGTTGTTCCATTCACTTTCTGTTTGAACGACATAGCCTTTAGAAGTTAACTGATCAATCATTTCTTCTTCAGAGAGTTTCTCTATTTGAGACGTTTTTTCAACTTTTTTTGTATCTTTAGCTGCTTCAGCTGGTCCATTAAAATAAGCAATACCACATAATGTACCTGCTATGATAAGACCACCCGCGAAGCTTCGCATTGAATTAGGTGTCATTAGACGTTCTGACTCCTTTCTGCCTTTGTTGGAATATAAGGGGCAAGCATTGTTTCAACTTCTAGCTCAGTAAGCTGTTTTTTCTCAGCAATACTATTTATTGAATAGCCCCGTCTATGCAAGTCGATTAACTCTCGTAATAATACCCGTTCCTCAGCGTTTTGAGATAGTATACCTGCTTCATGTGCAGAAATTTCTGCGTCTAGCTCAACATCGCGAATTTGCTTCTGTAATCTATGAACCTCATTCATAATACTGAAGGATGTTTGATCAATTTGTTTTTCTAATGATGAATTTGCTTGTTTAGTCCTAATAAACGACAAAATGAGCAGTAGCACTGCTGAAGCAAATATAATGATTAAAACCAATTCCATTTTCAGTTTCCTCCTTAAGTTAAACCAAAAGCTGCAAGCTAAATTATACTCTTTTCATTGAAATATTTCGATTTAAAAAAGCAAAATAACACTATAGTCCTGTGAATATCAATGAAAATCGGGCAATAAGACCCCCGAAAGTGGAAAGTATTTTTACTAAGTAAGAATTAGAAAAAATAGATTAAATTTTTACAATTCACCTGCAATTACAAGATATAAAACTATACAATTATAATTCAGTTTCATACCGAGCTGTCAAGAGAGAATTCACCTAATTTAAAATTTGTTTATTCCTACCAAAAATATTAAAATTATCATTATATGCCTTTCTCTGTGTAAAGATTAAATCGTCGTCGGATACATTGAGCAAGCCTCGATGTTAACAAAGTAATCGTAAGCGCAGTGAAATGAAGCCGACGACATTTACATAACATAGTTGGGAGCAGAAGCTCATGATAGTTTTGTGTATGAGAAAAAGTGGGGAAACAGACGATGATTAGGAGGACGAAAGAAATAATGTATGAAGAAAAAGTAAAAGCTGAAATTAATATATTAGATGCTTATGTAAAGATTGCACCTAGCCTTCATAAACTAATGCAAGAGGATATGTCCATCAGTGTGTATGATACGGAAAAACTATTAATCTATGTTCCAGCAAAAACCTTTAACCTGAAATTAGCACCAGGAGAGCCGCTTGTTGATGGAGATATTCTCTCAACTGCAATTAAAGGTAATAGAGAAATGGCAGCAACCGTTCCGAAAGAAATATTCGGTGTCCCATTTGCTTCTAGAGTTATTCCATTACATGATGATCAAGGCCTTGTTATTGGCGGTGTTGGAGTAGCTACTAGTATTGAGAGAGCAAATCAGCTACATGATGTGGCTGAAAAGTTATCGGAAATTGTCGAACAAACGGTTGCTTCACTTGAGGAAATTACTCACTCTGCAACAGATTTAGCACAACGAGTGAGCGGGGTTTCCAATCATATGAAAGAAGTAAGCTCAGGGGCTGAACAAATTGGAGAAATTTCAAAGGTCGTAAAAGGTGTATCTGACCAGAGTAATTTATTAGGATTAAATGCAGCAATTGAGGCAGCGAGAGCAGGGGAAGCAGGAAGAGGATTTTCCGTTGTCGCTGACGAGATTAGAAAGCTTGCCACAAACTCAAAGGACAATGTTACTCAAATTGATGAAATCGTAAAAGGAATTGGAGAAGCGATTACGAACTTAAATACTGCTTTTGCAGGAATTACCCAATTCGCTGATAACCAAGTTGCTTCCATTCAAGAAATCTCGACCATTGTTCAGGATATCGGTAAAAGCTCACAGCACCTATTACAAATGGCAGACACCAAAAAATAAAGAAAATAAAGTGCCATCTGCCCAATATGGTGCCTGGCACCGCTCGTGGACAAACACCCTGTTTTGTGCGTGTGGAGTGGACACTTAATGATGGATGAAACAAAAAAGAATCCTTTTCTAAGTTGTAGAAGAGGATTCTTTTTGTTTTTCTAAAACGTACTGATTTCTGCCAGCTCCAACGCCAGCTATTGTAAACAAGATGGAAATGGCAATAAGCATTATTAAAGGGATTGACCAAGACTGGAAAGCGTCGAAAAGAAATCCGATAATGAAAGGTCCAGTTGCCGCTAAAATATAGCCGACAGACTGTGCCATACCTGATAGGTCTGAAGCTTGCCTAGCATTTCTTGCGCGGAGCCCAATTAGAGTTAAGGAATGACTGATTGCTGCACCGAGTGCAATGCCAAGGAAAATGATACAAATGGTAAGGAGAAAGTGACTACTTCCAAAAAGAAGCCCGAAAAGTCCTGTTAAACAAAAGAGGCCAATTACAAGAGCAATTCCTTTTTGATTTGGGAGTCGGTCAGCAAGCACGGGAATGATAAAATTTGCCGGTAGCCCAGAGAATTGCATTAACGTGACCATCCATCCTGCAGTAGTAATTGTAAATCCTTGGCTAATGAGAATTTCAGGCAACCAAGCGGTCATACTGAAATAAACAAGAGATTGTAACCCCATAAATAACGTCACTTGCCATGCAATGGCCGATTTCCATAATGAAGGTTGAGCAACTTTCGATAATGGACGATGAAGAGTGGTTTCTTTCCTTTTTAATTGTGGTAGCCAAAAAATGATGGCAATAAATAATAGAATGAGATAGACACTCAGTGCCATCTGCCAGCCTAAATGTAAACTGTTTGCAAGCGGGCTGCTAAGCCCTGGAGCAAGTCCTGCCCATAATGCCATTGAAAGTGTGTATATTCCAGTAAGGAAACCAACTTTCTGAGGAAACTTATCTTTGACAATCCCAGGTAATAGCACATTGCAAATGGCGATGCCTAGCCCGATTAATATTGTACCGATATACAAGAAAAAAATGGGTCCTATTGAACGGATAAGGATTCCTGATGATAAAGTAATTAGGCCAACAAGAATACTCCATTCATTTCCAAGTCGAAGGGATATTTTCGGGACAAATGGTGAGAGTAGTCCAAAAGCAAGGAGTGGGAGTGTTGTTAAAAGTCCAGCAGCACCATTTGAAATCCCAGTATCGGCACGAATATCTCCGACAAGAGGACCAACTGCCGTAATGGCAGGCCTTAAAGTAAAAGCAACAAAAATAATACCTACAAATAATAAAGTATTATTCATGTGCTTTTTTTTCATCATTTGTTCATCATTGCTTATCAATTTACCATTTCCTCCTGTATTTACTCTAACCAAAATCGATGGTAACCGTAATTATAAAGATACAAATATAGATATCGAAATATTCTTTCAATTGTATTACTTCTTACAAATTTTGTATATAGAAAAATGAGGGAAAATAGATTTTTGAGTGAATCAAAATGATTAACATTTATCTTTAAATGTCGATAATATTATAGTAAAAAAGTCACAAGGAAGGATATTCATATGAAAATCAAAACAAAGCTAATAACAATCATATCAATCTTAGTTTTATCTCTGTTTAGTCTTGGAGGCTTTTCCATTTATATTATCGAATATATGGTTGACCAGAATAATTTATTGAAAAATAAAATGGAAATTCAAAAGAATATAATTACGATCCAATATCGCTTGGCAGGACTTTCTAATGACGAAAGAGCATTACTAATCACTGGAGACAAAGAGTTTGCAACTGGAATGGAAAGTAAAGCAATAGAAGTGAATGCTATCATAGCCGAACTAAAAACGCTCGTTAAAAATGATAAAAGCGACATCATTTTGAATGAAATTATTGTTTTAGAAGAAAGCTTTGAAGAATTTTGGGGAATAAATCAACAAGTCATTAAGCTTTATAGTTCTAATCGACAAAAAGCCAATAGAATTCATTTTG
This sequence comes from Bacillota bacterium, assembly GCA_023387295.1. GTDB lineage: Bacteria > Bacillota > Bacilli > Bacillales > Cytobacillaceae > Cytobacillus. The sequence goes on from JAEWIG010000111.1 coordinate 6,853, forward strand.
GAGAAGAAAGAACACTTAGAAAAGATACATTAGATCCAGCAGTAGAGCAGTTGGTTAGCACAATTGATAAAGATGTTAACGACTTAAGCAATGGAATTGAAGAGCAAAGTAACAGAAGTAAAGCACTTCTTCTTATTGTTACCGCTATTTCTACGATCATTGGAATCATATTAAGCATAACGTTACTTAGATCGATTCTCGTTCCCCTTGGGATGATTAACAAGCAATTAGATGAGATCTCCAGCGGAGAAGCGGATTTAACAAAACGTGTTCAACTTAAGGGCAATAATGAATTTGGCCATTTAGCTGCATCGTTTAATAGATTTGTAGAATCATTACGAGTCATTATTACTCAAATAGGAAGCTCTTCCGAACAGGTAGCAGCCTCATCTGAAGAATTATCTGCAAGTATTGAGCAGTCGAAAGCAACTTCTGAACAAGTATCTTTATCAATGCAAACCATTGCGGATAGAAATAATCAGTTAAGTACGAACATGGGAAATACGATGAATTCTGTTAATGATTCTATAAATGGATTAACGGAAGTTTCGAAAACTACAAATTCAATCGCTGAAGTGTCTACAATGATGAAAGAAAAAGCAGAAAACGGAACGTCTTCAATTGAAAAGGTACTCCAACAAATGCAGAACATCAATCAGTCAGTGGAACTTGCTGGAAAAGGAGTTCAGACATTAGTATCGAGTGCAACAGAGATTAATGAGATTTCTTCATTGATTACTGATATTTCAAATCAAACAAATTTACTTGCGCTAAATGCTGCCATTGAAGCCGCTAGAGCAGGAGAGCACGGGAAAGGATTTGCTGTAGTTGCAGAAGAAGTTAGAAAATTAGCGGATCAAACTAGTATATCAGCTAAGCAAATTCAATCATTAGTTACTACAATCCATGTTGAATCGAATGATACAGTAAACAATATCCAACTTGTTAAAGAAAATGTGGTCTCGGGAATTCATTTATCTCAAGAAACAGCTTCAAATTTCAACGAAATTCTACTATCTATAGATCAGGTAACAAGCCAAATCCAAGAAGCAGCAACTGCAGCACAACAAATTACAGGTAGCTTTGAAAATGTTCAGCAATCCCTTCAGGATGTGGTAGAAGGAACGAAGGAAACAATGTCTAGTACGGAAGGTATTGCAGCTGCGACTGAGGAGCAGTTAGCTACGATGGAAGAGATTGCTCATGCTACTGTATCTTTGTCGCATTTAGCAGAGAATTTGCAGGAGATGGTGTCTCGGTTTAAAGCATAATTCTATTCTGTTAGAAGGCGATGCAAATAATTAAATAAAGCGCTAAGCATTCTCAAGGGGGTGGGTTAAATTTGCATTTAACTCACCTCCTTTTACATTCTCGTATTGCACCAATACTAAACTTATCTCCGAAAAAAATCCTTAGTAAATTATTCTGTTTTTATAATATTTACAATGTATTAAATATTGTCAAGCAATATGAGGGTGATTTTCATGCATAAAAATACCTATTATTATGCACTTTCATAAAGTCAAATTTATTTCCACGACATAATTATCATTTTTGATGTTTGTCGAAAAATGTCCTTTTTTTGTTCAACACTTCGTCACAACCCCTCCACTTAAAACACACAAATATCATTTACTATATCAATATAGTAAGATTGCATTACAGTTTAGGAGGGATTTATTCAATGGAGGAACTTATTCTTGCACGAATTCAGTTTGCTTCCACTACATTGTTTCACTTCATTTTCGTTCCCTTATCTATCGGCTTAGCTTTCATCATTGCGATTATGCAAACGATGTACTTAGTTAAGAAACAAGAGATATATAAGAAGATGACAAAGTTTTGGGGAATCTTTTTCTTAATAAACTTTGCTGTTGGAGTTGTAACAGGTATTATTCAAGAGTTCCAGTTTGGAATGAACTGGTCTAGTTATTCTCGATTTGTTGGTGACGTATTCGGCGCACCATTAGCGATCGAAGCACTATTAGCATTCTTTATGGAATCAACTTTTATTGGATTATGGATTTTTGGTTGGGATAAAATCCCGAAAAAATTGCATTTAGCGAGCATTTGGCTAGTGTCAATCGGTACGATTTTATCAGCTTTCTGGATTTTGGCTGCGAACTCATTTATGCAAAACCCTGTAGGTTTTGTGATTCAAAATGGTCGAGCAGAAATGAATGATATTGTTGCCGTACTTACAAACCCTAAGCTTTGGGTTGCTTTCCCACATACGATATTTGCAAGCTTTGCAACTGCTGCACTATTTATCATGGGAGTAAGTGCATGGAATTTATTAAAGAAGAAAGACCTTGATTTTTTCAAGCGTTCCATGAACGTTTCATTAGTCGTTGCATTAATTTCAGGATTAGGAATTGCTTTTTCAGGACACTCTCAAGCCCAATATCTTATGGATGCACAGCCAATGAAAATGGCAGCTGCAGAAGCGCTTTGGGAAGATAGTGAGGACCCTGCACCATTTACCCTTTTTGCTAATATCGATGTAGAAAATAAGGAAAATACATCACAGATTGAAATTCCGTATTTATTAAGCTTTTTAGCTTATAATGAGTTTTCCGGTAAAGTAGAAGGAATCAATACATTACAAGAAAAATATGTTGCACAATATGGAGAAGGAGATTATATTCCTCCTGTCAAAACAACGTTTTGGAGTTTCCGTATCATGGCAGTACTGGGTGGAGTTATAATTTTATTAAGCTTACTAGGATTATTCTTAACTTGGCGTAAAAAAATCACTAACAGTACACATTACTTAAAATGGTTAATTCCAGCGATTTTCTTCCCGTATATTGCGAACTCAGCAGGTTGGATTATGTCAGAAATTGGCCGTCAACCATGGGTAGTCAACGGATTAATGTTAACATCTGATGCAGTTTCGCCAAATGTATCTGCAGGACAAATTCTATTTTCGCTTATTGCCTTCTCGATAATCTATACACTCCTAGCAGTTGTGATGGTGTATTTATTTATTAAGGTGATTAAACAAGGACCGAATGAGAAGCCGAAAGAAGATATTTCAGCAACAGATCCGTTTGGTGCAGGAGGTATGACAAATGCAGCTAAGTGAGTTATGGTTCGTTCTTGTTGGTGTCTTATTCGTCGGTTTTGTGTTCTTAGAGGGCTTTGACTTTGGCGTAGGTATGAGTACGAAGTTTTTAGCTAAGAATGAAGTAGAGAAACGTGTGTTAATTAATACAATTGGACCTTTCTGGGATGCGAATGAGGTTTGGTTAATTACTGCTGGGGGAGCGATGTTCGCTGCATTCCCACATTGGTATGCGACATTGTTCAGTGGTTATTATTTACCTTTCGTTGTTCTGTTGCTTGCTTTAATTGCTAGAGGAGTTGCCTTTGAGTTTAGAGGTAAAGTAGATTCTCCTAAATGGACGAAAACATGGGATTTATCGATTTTGTTAGGAAGCCTTTTACCACCATTTTTACTAGGTGTGTTATTCTCAAGCCTTATCAAAGGATTGCCGATCGATGAAAACATGAATATGTATGCTGGCTTCTTTGACATTGTAAATGTATATACAGTTGTAGGAGGAATTGCATTTGTTCTTCTATCCTTCCTACACGGGTTAATGTTTATTTCGTTAAAAACAACAGATTCGCTACGTGAACGAGCACGCCAAATGGCACAAAAAATCTATATTGTCACTGGCGTAGTCATTGTCTTGTTTGTTGGATTAACAGCTGTTTATACAGATGCATTTACAAATAGAGGCGCTATTTTAATCCCGATGTATGCGGTAGCGATTCTTTTATACGTATTGCTTTTCCCACTATTACGTAATAAAAGGGAAGGTTATAGCTTTACAGCAACTGGTTTAATTATGGTGATTGTAACATCATCGTTTTTCATTGCTTTATTCCCGAATGTCATGATTAGTTCTACTGATATCATGAATAATTTGACTGTATACAATGCAGCATCAGGGGATTATTCATTGAAATTAATGACAATTGTTGCTGCGATTATGGTACCGATTGTTTTAGCCTACACAATTTGGAGCTACTATATTTTCCGTAAACGCGTAACATCTAAGGAGCATTTAGAATACTAATGGACAAACAACTCTTACACTATAAAGGCAGTAAAGGCCTCATGTTAGTAGTTGGAATACTTACGATTGTTCAATCGATCACAATTGTTTTTCAAGCGATTTATTTATCGGATGCAATCGTGAAAATGTATAAGGGGACTGCTTGGTCGGCAGTCCTTCCTTCTTTTTTTCTATTTATAGGAGCGTATTTGCTGAGGCATTTTCTTCAATTGGGGAAGGAAAGACTTAGCTATAAGTTCGCCGACAAAACATCTCTCCATTTACAACAGCAACTCGTTCGAAAGCTATTCGAGCTAGGTCCGCGTAAAATTGGTAAGCAGGGATCTGGAAACATGATCACACTTAGCTTAGAAGGAATTCCAAAGTTTCGGACGTACTTAGAGCTGTTTATTCCTCGTTTTATTGCAAACATCTGTATTCCAATCGTGTTGCTAATTTATATTTTGAAAGTTGACGTAGCTTCAGCAATCATTTTAGCAGTTGTCATGCCGATTATGATTGTATTTCTAGTGTTGTTAGGACTTATCGCACAGAAGCAGATTGATGCACAGTGGGATACATATCAGCTACTATCCCGTCACTTTGTCGATTCATTGCGAGGACTCGTTACATTGAAATATTTAGGACAAAGCAAAGCCCATCAAGGAGCGATTGAGACGGTTAGTAATAAATATCGAATTGCTACGAATCGAACGTTAAGAGTTGCTTTCCTATCGACATTTTCGTTGGATTTTTTCGCAAGTCTTTCTGTGGCTGTTGTGGCGGTACAACTTGGATTAAGGTTAATTAACGGCAATATGGAGTTAGGGCCAGCTTTAACGATTCTTATTTTGGCACCGGAATATTTTCTACCAGTACGTGAGCTTGGTAATGATTATCATGCAACAATGGATGGAAAAGAAGCAGGAGAAAGCATACATCATTTGCTAAAGCAGGATCAATCATCACATGCAAAAACAGCTCAGTCGATTTCACAATGGAATGAAGCTAGTCATTTCTCGCTAAATCAGCTTACAAAACACTCAGAGGAAGAGGAGCGAACGATTTTAAAAGACATTCGCTTCGAAGTGAACGGGTTTCAAAAGGTTGGGATAGTTGGAATGTCTGGTGCTGGAAAATCGACGCTAATTGATATTTTGTCAGGCTTCTCAAAGCCAACAGAAGGAAAGATAACGATTGATGAACTTGAAGTAGAGGACTTGTCGATCCAAGCATGGCAGGAGCAAGTAACATACATCCCTCAGCATCCGTATATCTTTGCGGGAACAGTAGCAGAAAACATTAGCTTATATGAACCTGAGGCTTCGAGAGAAAAAATTGAGGAAGCCGCAAAGCTGACAGGCTTAACCGAACTAATTAATAAATTTCCAAATGGTTTAGATGAAAAAATCGGACAAGGTGGAAGAAGTCTGAGCGGTGGAGAAGAGCAGAGAATTGCCTTTGCGCGCGGACTCGTACAGAAACGTCCGGTTATGATCTTCGATGAACCAACTGCCCATTTAGATATTGAAACAGAACATGATATTAAGAAAATGATTTTACCTTTATTAGAAAATAAGCTTGTCTTTTTTGCAACGCATCGCCTACATTGGATGCGAGAAATGGATTTAATCATTGTTTTAGACAATGGTGAATTAGTGGAAAGTGGCACACATCATGAGCTTTACGCGCAAAAGGGAGCATACTACGATCTTGTTGAGGCGCATAAAGGAGGCAGCAGAGCATGAGTCTATTTCAAACGTATATTTGGCCGTACTTAAAGCAATATAAACGCTTAATTCTTTTGACGATTTTTCTCGGCGTCTTAACGGTTCTGGCTGCTTCTATGCTTACCTTTACATCTGGTTATTTAATTACGGCCGCTTCGGAAATGCCTGCCACGATTCTTCTTCTATATATTCCAATCGTTGGCGTACGAACATTCGGGATATCCCGGGCCGTTACCCGATATTTAGAACGATTAACGGGTCACAATGCCGTTTTGAAAATACTGGCCCAAATGCGAGTGAAGCTGTATGGGATGTTAGAGCCACAAGCTTTATTTATTCGTTCCCGCTTTCAAACAGGTGATCTATTAGGCACCCTTGCAGACGACATTGAGCATTTGCAAGACGCTTATATTCGGACGATTTTCCCAACGATTATAGGTTTGTTTTTATTCGTCTATTCAGTAACGATTTTAGCTTTATTTGACTGGGTATTTGCGATATTTATCGCCCTTTGCCTAAGTGTTATTGTCTTTGTATATCCGCTCCTATCCTTATATATGCTGAAAAAACATCAGCTTAAAATAAAAGGAAAACGAAGCGTATTATACAGAACCTTTACCGATGCCATCTTCGGCTTGAGTGATTGGATTATTAGTGGAAAAAAGGAACGTTTTATCCAGCAATACATGAATGATAATCATGAAAGTCATCAATTGGAAAAGAAAATTGCTCATTGGAATCAGGCAAGGGCTTTTCAATTGCAGCTCATATCAGGGGTTATTCTCATTTTAGTCGGTCTTTGGGCTGGATTTTCTGCGCAAAATGGAGAAATTATTCCGACGTATATTGCTGCTTTTACTTTAGTAACCTTACCCATTTTAGAAGGAATGATTCCATTATCACAAGCAATAGATCGAATTCCTACTTACCAGGAGTCATTGAAGCGAATTGAAAATATTCGCAAGTATGCGCCAGAAGAATTTCATGATAAATCAAATGTTTCGTTACCAGAAAATCCTGATATTAGGATCGAAAATGTTTCTTTTCGCTATGATAAAGAACAGGAGGATGCTTTAAAAAGCTTTTCCTTATCGATTCCATCAGGCCAAAAAATGGCTATTCTCGGTAAAAGTGGAGCGGGTAAATCAACCTTGCTTCAATTATTACAGGGGGCACTTATTTCTAATTCAGGAAATGTTGTAATTGGTGAACAAAGACCGAGCGATTACGGTGATGATATTTATGAAGTACTGAGTGTCTTGAACCAGAAGCCGTATTTATTCGCTACGACTGTTGAAAATAATATTAGACTTGGAAATAAAGAGGCAACGACAGAAGAAATTAAGGATGTAATAAAGCAAGTTAAGCTTGATCAATACATTCATTCGCTGCCAAAAGGAATCGAAACACAAATGGAAGAAAGCGGTCAGCGTTTCTCAGGTGGAGAAAGGCAAAGAATTGCTCTCGCACGTATTTTATTAAAAAATACACCTATCGTTATTTTAGATGAACCTACTGTAGGACTTGATCCGAAAACTGAGCTTGATTTACTCGAAACCATGTTTGAGAGCCTAAAGGATAAAACAGTAATTCTTATAACACATCATTTAATAGGTATTGAAAAAATGGACAAAATTATCTTTTTAGATAAAGGACAAATTGCCATGAGCGGATCGCATGATGAATTAATGGAAACGAATGAACGCTATCGCCAATTGTATTTATTGGATCGTGGTGAATAAGACTTATAAGCGATACTGTGATTAAAAAGGAGTAAAGAAGGAGGTTTGAGCTTCCTTCTTTTTTCAATTTGTATATTAATTGAAAATTATTATTTGTTTGAATGGGTGAAAAAAGGTAACATATAAAAAAAGATAAAAATCGCCAAAAAATTTTGGTGATGATCTATTTTAGACGGAGGGAAAAAAATGAGCGACCGAATTAAAATTGGAATTATTGGCTATGGGAATTTAGGAAAAGGTGTTAATGAGGCAATTAAGCAATCTCCAGACATGGATTTAGTGGCTGTTTTTACAAGAAGAGCGCCTGAGAGTCTTCATGTCGATAATCAAAATGCGAAGGTTTTACATATCTCTGAAGCAGAAAAATATCAAAATGAAATTGATGTCATGATATTATGTGGTGGTTCAGCTACCGATCTACCAGAACAAGGGCCACAATTTGCAAAATTATTTAACACAGTAGATAGCTTTGATACTCATGCGAAAATTCCCGAGTACTTTGCGGCTGTTGATCAATCTGCAAAAGAAAGCGGAAAGACAAGCATTATTTCTGTTGGTTGGGACCCGGGATTATTTTCAATTAATCGCTTAATGGCTGAAGCTATTTTACCAATTGGAGAAAATTATACATTTTGGGGTAAGGGTGTAAGCCAAGGGCATTCAGATGCGGTTCGTAGAGTTGAGGGGGTAAAAGCTGCAGTGCAGTACACGGTTCCAATTAAGGAGGCTGTTGAAAAGGTAAGAAGTGGTGTCAACCCTGAACTATCAACTGCAGAAAAGCATTTCCGTGTTTGCTATGTTGTTGCAGAAGACGGTGCAGATAAAGCGAAAATCGAAGAAACGATAATAACAATGCCGAATTACTTTGCTGATTATGAAACGGAAGTGAATTTTATTTCGTTAGAGGAGCTAGAAAGAGATCACGCTAAACTTCCACATGGTGGGTTTGTTATTCGAGGAGGGCAAACAGGTGCAGGTCATAAGCAAATTATTGAATTCTCTCTTAAATTAGACAGTAACCCGGAATTCACTTCTAGTGTCCTTGTTGCGTACGCGAGAGCTGCATATCGGTTAAATAAAGAAGGTCAATCTGGTGCAAAAACCGTATACGAAGTAGCACCTGTTTACTTATCACCAAAATCACCAGAGCAATTACGTAAAGAACTCCTCTAACCGGTGCCTGGCACCGCTCGTGGACAGAAGTGGTGGAATGTCCTTCTGGTGTGGACAGATAAGTGGTTGAAAAGGTTTTTCATCGCCAGGAAATGATTCAACTTTGAACAGAAAAAGAGCTTGAGGCAACCTGCCTCAAGCTTGCTCACTTAACTTTCATTTTGTACTTTTCGCTTTAACTCTTTGATTGGCAGCATTTGACCGGGCTTGAGCTTCTAAATCAGCTTGGTCGGCAACCTCTTGAGAAAATTCAACGTCAATTCCATCTGACTTCATATTTTTAGGTACTTGCGGCAAGGAAGATTTGTTGTTACCACGAGATTTTTGTCCACGCGAACGACCCATCAAAAAATCCCCTTTCCATGTTTAATACGGAAGAAAAAAACTTCCGTATGTCTAGTGTGTGCATTCGCGGATCAAATATAATTTGACATTACTGCATTTGAGCTGGTAAATAACACCCTAATTGACGTTTTTTTTTAGCGTTTATTTCGATCAACGTAGCCTCCTGCTCGATCAGCCATTTTGAACTCACGAGAATAGAGGACTTCTTGGGTAGCTGACAAAAATCGCTTCTTCTTATCCTTTGTTTTCTTATCCATTTTCATCGTCCTTTCAATTAAGGTTAAAGTTCTATCAGACCTATTTTCCCCTTAATTGGAAGGAATGATACAAATTAGTGATGATAAATATCCACTAATGCTTCTTTTAAATCAGGAAATAAAAAACGATAATTAGAATTCATTAATTTTGTTGGTAAAACCTTTTGTCCCTCTAGTACGAGAATGCTCATCTCGCCTAACATGATCTTTAAGGCGAATCCAGGTGCAGGAATCCAATGAGGACGCTGTAAAACACTAGCTAATTTTTTTCCGAAATCTTTCATTGTAACAGGATAAGGGGCAGTGAAATTGACAGCACCATTTATATTTTCATTTTCAAGCAAAAATTTAATACCATGAACCACATCTTTTACATGAATCCACGAAAGCCACTGCTGCCCGCTGCCAACAGTTCCTCCAACAAACAATTTGTACGGTAAGGCGATTTTCGGTAATGCTCCGTCATTTTTATCGAGAATAATTCCGAACCTGCAATATACCGTTCGACATCCTAAGCTCTCTGCTTTATGAGCTTCTGTTTCCCATTTTTGGACAATCCTAGCCAGAAAATCATCACCCATCTTGTTTGAATCCTCTGTGTATGTATCTGTCCGAGAAATTCCGTAATAGCCGATAGCACTTGCGTTAATGAGTGACTGGGGTTTTTTCTTTAAGCTAGCAATGATTCTCAATATTTCATTTGTAGCAGAAATCCGACTTTCTAAAATAGATTTTTTTCTATCCTCAGTCCATCGGCCACTATTGATGGATTCTCCAGCAAGATTAATAATGGAATCGATTCCTTCTAAAATCGATTCCGGATGATCTCCGTCATTTAACCATTGAACATAGGTAATTTGCTTTTCGTTTTTTTTGTTTGTAATATTTCTCGATAAAATATATATTTCATGCCCATCATTGACCAATTCACTAGTTAGTGTTCGTCCAACAAAACCAGTACCACCTGTAATAGCGATTTTCATGATAGAATCATCTCCCATGTATTTCTTAGCTATTTATTATCTTTCTCTATAGATATCTAAATTCCTTTTTTCGCTTCGAACATGGTAAATTAGGAGAGAGGTGATCATAATGCCGATAATTACAAAGATTACTGTACAGCAGAAAAAAAGCGACCGCTATAATATTTTTTTAGATGAAAAATACGCGTTTAGTGTAGATGAAGATGTGTTAATTAAGCATCAGTTAAAAAAAGGGATGGACCTCGATGAGTTTTCATTAGCTGAAATTGGCTATGAAGATGAAATTCGTAAAGCTTATAATATGGCCATTCAATATTTAGCAAGAAGGATGCGTTCAGAAAAAGAAGTTCGAACATATTTAGCGGAAAAAGAAGTTGATGAGGTAATCATTCAAGAGGTTATTCACAAGTTAATCGAATATACCTTTATCAATGATGAAGAATTTGCTCTTGCTTTTGTGCGCACACAGCTAAATACAACAGATAAAGGGAAAGCAACGGTCAAAAAAGAGTTAAAAGAGAAGGGGATTTCCGAAACTCTGATTGAACAAGCATTGCAAGAATATCCTGATGAGGATGAGCTGAATAAGGCCATCATCTTATGTGAAAAATTTGTAAGTAAAAACATTCAAGATTCAACTAGAGTAATGAAGCAAAAATTAGAGCAGCAGCTGTTAAGAAAAGGATTCTCTCATCAAACTATTCAAGCTGCTATTGCGGAAACAGAAATGGAAAAGGCAGAGGAAGAAGAACTAACAGTGCTCCGTAAGCATGCAGAAAAGGCACATCGTAAGTTTTCAAACCTATCGGAGTTTGAATATGAGCAAAAAATGAAGCAAACGTTATTTCGCAAAGGCTTCAATCTGGATTTAATTGAAAAGGTATTAGAGGAATATAAAGCCGATTAAAGCTAAAAAAAGAGGCTGTCCGAAAACGAAGAGCCTGGCACCTCCGACATGGTATATAGATGAGAGTCCGAGAAAACGTATCTATATATAGTTAGTGTTGCAAGGAGAGAGCCAGGCACTTATCGGACAGCCCCATACTCTTTTCAAAACTTAGCTTTTCGAATCAATAACAATTGTTTTCTCATTCAGATTATCATAAATAATCTCAGCGATTTCTGCAGCGGAGCGGAGTCTAGATTTGTCTTTAATATGCGAGCTATTTTCCCAGAAGGGCGTGTCCATTCCGCCCATATAAACATCCTTAATCTCCAGGCTAGTGTTTTCGTATTCTTTTTGTAAACTTTCAGTTAGCCCTCTCACGGCAAATTTACTAGCGACATACCCAGCTTCATTCACTTTTCCTTTTAAGCCTGCGGTAGAGATGATACTCATGATAAGTCCTTCGTTCCTTTTCTTTAAAAAGGGAAGAATCGCCTGTGTCATATAAATCGTTCCCAAGACGTTTGTTGCAAACATTTCCACGATTTCATTATGCTTTAATTCCTCAAAAGGACCAAAATGACCTATTCCTGCATTATTAATTAACCCATATAATTGAAAGCGATCAGCAACTTCTTTAATAAATTCATGGATAGACATTGTATTAGTAATATCAACTGTATAAGAAACGGCACAGCCATTATCAGCTAAGATTTGCTCTTCAACTTTTTTAAGCTTACTCATTGTTCTTCCAGTTAATATGATGTGATAGCCATTCTTCGCAAATAGTAAGGCCAGTTCTTTTCCCAATCCAGAGCCTGCACCAGTGATAATGATTGATTTCATCTCGTTTCCTCCTTCAATAACGTCCTTCGTTTATTATTGTAGCACTTACTTCAAGCTTTTCTCCTTTTCTAAACAATAAATATTCAATATACTAAGATGGAATATTGATTAATCGAATTTAACGTGATTACATGAATAGATAAAGGCGCTTATGCTTTTCTTAAAAAGGTGGATGGGAATGAAACAGGAAAAAAGATATAGTGAAATGACGACATTTGAGCTTCAACAAGAAATTGCTATGCTTAATGAAAAAGCACGTAAGGCTGAGCAATTAGGGATGGTTAATGAGTATGCTGTATTAGAAAGAAAGGCCGTAATGGCTAAGGCGTATTTATTAAATCCGGATGACTTTAAACCTGGAGAGATTTATGAGATTGAGGGAGCCCCTGGGTCTTATTTTAAAATTGATTATATGAATGGAGTGTTTGCTTGGGGATTTCGCTTAAATGGAAACATCCCTGAGGAAGCTTTACCAATTTCAATGTTAAAACGTGAGGAAAGAGCTTAACCTCTTCTTTCCTCACGCTTTTCTTGTCTAGCGGAAGCGCCTAGCCCCTCGAGGTCATAAGTCAATCCATCATGAAGGTTAAAAACCAACCTTCAAGCTGGCTTGTCTTATGCTTGTCGGGGCTGTGCCAGGCGCTTCCGCTTTTCTTATGACCTTTTTCTCGTTTCCGCCTCTAAAATAACGAGGTTTTGGCTCTGTTGGGTTTCACCGTTAATTTGTGAGTGAGCACGTTTAGGGCGAAAATTGGGTGCGTTAAACTTTTTGTGAGAAAACATTTTTGGCTTTGCCATGTGTAAGCCTCCTGGTAAAAGTGAATGTTTTTAGGACTCACGATCAGTCGAAGCTCTCATCCGTTCTTGAGGATGAGTATTAATCGTTCCATTAGCTCTTGTTGAGGCATACTCAGCTTTTGCAAGTGGTGGTGCACCGCCAAATTTACTTGTTGTTTGGTTCGGGAAGTTTGTGACTTTATTTCGCATACACATTGCCCCCTTGTTTAGAATAAAAAAACGTGAGATAGGCAAGTCGAGTAGGTAAATTGCTTCTCACGTAATAATAGTATTTGTTATTTAATATTGCTCTATAATGGTTAGAATTTGGAAAGCAATTTTGAAGAAAGAACGATCGTAAATCAGCTTCTTGAGATCCTAAAATGATACATTATTCTGGAATGAAATCTAGTTTTTTTCTAAGTTTTTCTTCGCTAAAAATCCAGCCAGTATAAGATGTTATG
>JAEWIG010000119.1 GCA_023387295.1 Bacillota bacterium
ACCATAAGTTGAGTGAATATTCATTCATTTATTCTTCGAGATATTTTTAAAAATTGGCTTGAAAAAAATTTTAATGAATATTACCTTATTTAGGAAAGGAGGAGGAATTATGGAAATGACGATTGAAGAATTACCTGAATCAAAGATAGCTTATTTTCGAAATGTTGGGGAGTATGGTGGTGAACAAAACAAAGAACTAATGGAGTCCTTTAAAAAGTGGGCACAGTTGAATGATGTATTGAATACTACCATTCTTGGTATACCACAGGATAACCTGGCAGTTATTCCGAGAGAGGAATGTCGTTATGATGTTTGCGTTATCGTAAATAACGATTATCATGTGAAGGAACCTGCACAAGAAGGTACATTTTCTGGTGGGAAATACGCAGTTTTTTTGCTTGATCACACTAAAGAGGCGATCAATGATTTTTGGGGTAAGATTTTTTCTGAAATCGAAAAAAACCATTTATCTGTAAGAGAAGAACCCATTGTAGAACGATATAGTCCACATATGATTGAAAATCATTTGTGTGAAATATTAGTTCCAATACAGTAACATATTTTCTAACACGATCCTTTCGATAGTAGATCGTCAATATCGAAACTCCTTCAATTTTCCCCTCATGATAAAGTCAAACTCAATTAGTGGAGGCTTTCTTTCAGTCTGTTAATCTGCGATAAAATAAAATAAGCGCCCTTAGCTCTAAGATATAAGAGCTAAAGGCGCGTAATAATGATAAACCTCTTAAATATTCTCCTGCTTCAATCCATCAATAATGTTTTCCTTGCGAATCTTTTGGATCGAGTACAGCATCGCAAGGCCGACGATGACAAAAATGGCGGCAATGACGAAAATGATGCTCAGCCAAGGGAGTTCAAATGGATAGTCAAACGTTTTGTTTACGGAATAGTGAAGCCCATACATGATGGCGATACTTAATGGCAAACCGTAAAGTAATGCCTTGATTCCATAAAAGGCACTTTCATAATTGATCATTTTATTAAAGCCTTTCGGTGTCATTCCGACTGACCTTAACATCGCAAATTCGCGCTTCCGTAAAGAAATGCTCGTTGATATCGTATTGAAAATATTAGCGACGGATATCAATGAGATCAGCACGATGAAACCATACGTAAAGACGGACATGAGCATAATCATCTGTTGCTCACTTTGTCTCCCTTGGTAAACATTGTACACACTCACATTCGATTCCTTTACTTCTTCAATTGCTTCCTGTGTGGCCAGTGGATCAGAACTATTCAAATATAAAAAGGACTGAAGTCGCGGAGCGCTCTCTTTATTAACTAATTGCTCCAATGTATTTTTCGAAACAACGAGATCGACGGATCCCATTCCCATTACTTTGACTCCCATTGGAACTTCATCTGTTAAAGACTGAATCTCAACTTGATTGACATATTCTAGCTTTCCTTCTTCATTTGTAACAAGTAATTCAATCGCTTCTCCTGGAATCATCTTAATCAATTCTGTCTCGACGATTTTGCCAGTATTCATGTTCTGGTAGGAAGCCTTATTAATCAAAATGGCAGCAAGACGATCAGGATTTTTCAGTTCCTCTGGATTCACTCCAACCTGTTTGGCATACGAGTCGAAATTTTCTTCATCTAAGGCATGAACACTTATATAATATTGATATTTTCCATCAGAAAGGAGTCCCTTATTTTCCTGGACTTGTTCTAGTAGATCCTTCGGAAGCGCTTCTAACTCTACCAATGAACTAAAGTAAGTGCGTTCGATGATGCTTGATTTCGTTACATATTCAAGATTCCGTAATGACTCTAAATCCTTTGTATCCCCATTATAACTCGCTACTTGAATATCGAAATTGATCTCTTCCTGTGTTAACTCTAGCGATTTCTTTAAACTATCTGTAAAGAACGAAACCGTTAGGAAAAGAACAATGCTAATAACGAGCGAAAAAACAGTCGCTTTATATCTTCTTCTATTTCTCTTTAAATTCTTCAGCCCAATTTCTGCTTCCATCCCAAATATTTTTCTCACAAACTTGGATGTTTTTACACTTTTCCCAGACAACTTCACATCTTGTGTTTGACGAATCGCATCAATGGCAGAAACTTTCGATGCCTTTCGGGCTGGGCTATATACGGAAATACCGATGGTCAAAATCGAAATCGCACATGCAATGACAACTGCTAGCGGTGTGACGACGACTTCAAACTTCTCCGTGAGACTAAGAGCACTGCTTAGAAATGAATTAATGAACATAAATGTTATCGCCATTCCAACAATCCCGGAAATAATTCCGATTGGAATACTAATCGCTCCAATAACTGCCCCTTCAAAGAAGACCGAATTCCGCTTCTGCCTCCTCGTCGCCCCTACACTTGATAACATCCCTAAATGCCTAGAACGTTCAGAAACACTTATCGCAAAGGCGTTATATATGAGTGAAACAGAACCAATGATAATGACTAACATAATGATGCTTGATAGCAGAAGAAGCGTAGACTTTAGCCCATCATTATTTGTTACCCCATAGTATCGAAGTAATTCACTGTTAAAATTCACCGATTCAATCTTATTTTTCTTCGCAAGTTCTTCTGCATGCTCATAAAGTGAGTAATTCACCTTTTTTAGAATAACAAGGGCATTGACTGTATCTGTATCCTTCAGGGTTTTTTCATCGATATAAGTAAGCACGGTATAACCTGGTGACCATGCTGGTTCCCATTCTGGTCGCTTCATTTTCCCTACAATTGTATATGTTTCAGTCTGCTTACCTTCTAACGTTTCTCTGACATGATTTTCCGTCTTACTCAATGAATCATTTTGTGTTAATGGCGTTTCTCCTTCTTCAACCCATCTTTCACCAATATCAACGGTTATTTGTTCACCGATTTCGTAAGGTACTTTCGCATTATTCACGATCTCTTCTGAAATCATAATCTCATTTCCCGATTGTGGGAAACGTCCTTCACTTAATTCAATTGGAAATTCGCGTAAGCCTGCCTCGTTATATCCCTTGAAAAATAAATAAGGCTTGTTTTCATTCTTCGAACCTTCTAAAGTCGCATAGCCAAGGTTCTTTGAAAGAATGACTCGTTTTGTCGCCTCATCTTTTTTAATCGCGTTAAGCTGCTCAGAATTAACCTCTTGATATTGCACATGCCATTCTCCATTATTTGCGATCGACTGCCTTTTCAGTAAGTCCATAAATGAGAACCCGATTATGGAAACAGCCGTTACCATGGCAACAGAGATAATGACCCCGATAATCGTAACGAGGGTTCGCCTTTTATTCTGTTTTAAATGGCGTAAAGTCAGTTTGTTGATGATATTCATGGACGGATCACCTCATCCTTGGCGATCCTTCCATCTTCAATTGAAATCACGCGATCAGCCTGCATCGCAATCCGCTCATCATGTGTAATCACAATAAGCGTCTGGTTATACGTCTTATTGAACATTTTCAGTAGTTCCATAATCTCTGCACTATTTTTACTATCTAAGTTCCCTGTCGGCTCATCTGCCAACATGATGGCTGGATTGCTAATCAACGCTCGTCCAATGGATACCCGTTGCTGCTGCCCACCGGAAAGCTGATTTGGCAAATGAGTTAAGCGCTTCTCTAAACCGAGAATCTTCACAATCTCTGTAAACTGTTTGCGGTCAACCTTATGTCCATCCAATAAGACAGGCAGTGTTAGGTTCTCTTCAACGGTTAAGATCGGAATCAAATTATAGAATTGATAGATTAGCCCGATCTGTCTTCTTCTAAAAATCGCAAGCTGTGTTTCATTCAGCTGATAAATATCGGTATTATCGATGAAAACTCGTCCACTTGTCGGCCGATCGACCCCACCTAATAAATGGAGTAAAGTTGATTTTCCCGAACCAGAAGGCCCAATAATGCAAACGAATTCTCCCTTTTTAATTGAAAGAGAAACATCATCTAGCGCCTTCACCGCTGTTTCGCCCTTGCCATAAACTTTAGATAGATTTTCGATTTGTAAAATACTCACTGTCATTCCTCCATCGCTTTCATGATGATAATTAGTTTAACGGCCCAACATGACTATTACGTGACTCGAAAGTGACAATTTAGTCATCTAAAGTGAAGGAACGACAGCTTACTGTTTGTAGCTAATGTCAGTTGAAGCCTCGCTTACTATTAATCTGCGATAATGGACCATGACCATTAGGATGAAACCAAGCCTAAATCACTTGTTTGTAAAATTTTACTTTAAACTGAGTTCCCTTTCCTAATTCACTCATAACCTCGATATCGCCATTTTGGCTTTTGATAATACTATAGGCCATCGCAAGACCAATCCCTACGCTATCCTCGCTTGCATTTTTCCCTCGATAAAATCTTTTAAAAATATAGGGAAGATCCTCTTTCGGAATCCCTTTTCCATTATCCTGAATGATGATTTCCGTAAATAATGCATTTTCATGAAAGGAAATCGCTACTTCTCCTCCATTTCCAGTATGTTCTACACTATTTTTCAAAAGATTAATCAATGCCTCTGTTGTCCAATTTAGATCACCTATTAATGAAACAGTCGGATCTCCATTTAGTTTAAGGGTTTGCTCCTTTATATCCATCGGAATGACGACAGGCTTTACCGCTCTCTCAATCAATTGCTGAACTCGAATCGTATCCTTTTTAAAAACGGCGGTTCCTGCATCAATTTTCGAAAGCTTTAATAGGGAGGAGACGAGCCATTCCATTCTTTCTAATTGGACACCGATATTATGTGTGAATTCTGCGCGCTTTTCCTCCTGAAGATTCGAATCTGATAATAAGTCGACCATGACCGTCATCGAAGTAAGTGGGGTTTTGAGTTGGTGTGAAATATCGGAAATCGCATCGGTTAAGCGCAGTTTTTCTTCCTGTAGTAACGTGCTTTTTTCAGAGAGCATGAGGGTCACTTTATAAATATTGCTTTTCAAAATGCTTAGCTCTCCCTCATAATTATCCCGGACATCAAGTGTATAGTCACCGTTACTAATACGGCGTAAATAGCTAGACAGCTTTGCGATCTCGTTATACCGCCATTTTGTAAACATGAGCATACAGTCAATCAGCACACTTGAAGTAATGACAACGAATAATGCTGCTTGAGGGGATAAAAGAAAATACGCTAAACCAGTAGCCGTTAGTGAAATGAGGGTGAGTGCTGCGACAAGAAGCTGAATTTCTCGACTTTTCCACATGACTAGTCACCGACCTTATAGCCTAAACCGCGCACGGTTTTAATAATTTTTGGATTCTGTGGTTCATCCTCTAACTTTTCCCGTAATCGCTTAATATACACAGTCAATGTGTTGTCATTCACAAAGTCGCCCGCCACATCCCAAATCTGTTCGAGCAACTGATTTCGTGAAAGGACTTGTCCAAGGTGATTCGCGAAAATTAATAATAACCGGTATTCCAATGCTGTTAACTGCACCTCTACCCCATCTTTATAAACCTTACCTTCTAACGGATTAACCCGAATATTTTCGATTTCGATATTTGTTTTCGGCTGCAATTGTGTTTGCTTATAATAGCGACGCAAAACCGATCGAATCCGCGAAAACAATTCCCGAATCCGAAAGGGCTTCGTAATATAATCATCCGCTCCTAAATCAAGTCCCATCACGACATTCACTTCATCATCTAACGCTGTCAGAAAGATAACGGGTATGTCACTTTTCTGCTTCACAGCTCTACACAAATCATAGCCACTGCCATCTGGCAATGATAAATCAAACAAGCAAAAATCAATTTCATCCAATTGCTCAGCAATCACCTTCATAGCCGACTCTGCCTGGAAACAAATCACCGTCTCAAAGCCTTCCTGTTGAAAAGAATATTCCAGACCCGATGCAATGGTTTTATCATCTTCTACGATTAACGCCTTCATCTATAACACCCTACCATTATATTTTTTTCATGAACGTTTGCTTTAATCATATTTGATAGGCAGCTCTTCGTCAAAATGATAAAGAGGAATTACCTTTCTGAGTAAGTGGGCATTTTAGAAGTGGTTTTTGGTATGTATTTAAAGTGATTAGAAAATAGTAGTAAAGATACGTGAAAATTTTTAGGGGGAAATAAGCCAATGGCATTTATTTTATTAATTGTTGGATTTATATTGTTGATAAAAGGAGCTGACTTTTTTGTTGACGGGTCTTCCAATATCGCAAGACTGCTCAAGGTTCCACCTATTTTAATTGGATTAACAATTGTCGCTTTTGGGACAAGCTCACCGGAAGCGACT
>JAEWIG010000315.1 GCA_023387295.1 Bacillota bacterium
TAGGATCTCTATACATTTCTGTCATCCGAATTGACAAATCATTAAGCAATCTATCTAAAAAACCTTGTTCATGAAGTACTTTTTCCAATAAAGCTGTAACCGTAGGAAGCTTCTCTGCATTCATTCGATATAAAATCCTTCTGCTCAAGGATGACTGCACATAACCACGAAAATCATATCCATACACCTGATATAGAGCCTCAAGTAGTAGATTGATTTCTATTTTTTGAAGGTCAGTCGGTGTTATTGGATCTGTTTCAGTAAAATGACCAGCCGAAAAATGAATTCTTGTATTATTCAATTTTGATCCACCTGTTCTGTTAGCCATACTCGCATTAATGAGAATAGCTGATTTATATCTAAAGGTTTCATTATATAATCAGAAGCTCCTGCTTCCATACACTTTTCTCTTTCGCCTTTCATTGCCTTAGCCGTCAACGCGATGATAGGGATACTTTCCATTTTTAGATCATTGCGTATGATCTTCATCGCCTCATAACCACCTAGCACAGGCATCATAATGTCCATGAAAACTAAATCAAAGTCAGCTTGCTCTTGCAGAATTTCAATGGCTTGTTTTCCATTACCAGCAACTTGAACCTTAATTCCCTTCTTCTCAAGAGCTGTAACAAGTGCGAATACATTTCTGCCATCGTCCTCTACTAAGAGAACTTTCTTTCCCTTGAATAATTGTGCATCCGAGCATTTGACATCGTTCTGTTCGATTGATATCAATTCTTTATCTTCCTCTATATTTTCTATTTCCTCATCCATTTCACTTACACTTGCCGCCAATTCTGCTAGTGCGTGATCACCTTTGTATTCTTGATGCTCAGATTTTAATTTGCTTGGTATATATAAAGTAAATACGCTTCCCTTATTTGGTTCACTTTGAAGTTCAATAGCACCGCCAAGCAATTGTGTAAATTCACGACAAATCGATAATCCGAGTCCAGTTCCACCATATTGCCGATTAGTAGTACCATCCACTTGTTGAAAAGCTTCGAAAATAATTTTCTGCTTATCTAGTGGAATACCAATGCCTGTATCTGTTACAGATATTTCAATTACTGGAATCTCTAACTCTTCTCCTAGCAACTCTTCAACTTTTTCCAATTGGGCAAGTTTAATCCATACAGTAACAGAGCCCTGTTCAGTAAATTTAAAAGCATTAGATAAAAGATTCTTCAAAATTTGTGACAATCTTTGTCCGTCTGTCAGAATAATAGGAGGTACATTAGAATCAAGTTGCACTTCAAATGTTAAATTCTTTTTAACAGCAACCGGATTAAACATATTCTCCATCATCTGCGGGATTTCTGTTACATTAACTTCATCCTTCAAGATTTCAATTTTACCTGCTTCAATCTTGGATAAATCTAAGATATCATCAATTAACCTTAACAAATCTTCACCGGCAGTATAGACCACGCGTGCGGAGTCTCTCACTTCTAACATGTCCATTTTATCCTCATTCTCCATGAGCATTTGCGACAAAATAATAATACTGTTCAACGGTGTCCGTAACTCATGAGACATATTTGCTAGAAATTCAGATTTGTATTGTGAACTCATTTCCAATTTCGTAGAATATTCTTCTAGTTCATTCTTCGTCTTTTTGAGATCTAATGCACGCTGTTCAGCAGATTGCTTCTCCTCTTCTAAGAATTCATTGGTAATCCGTAACTGTTCTTGCTGCATTTGCAATTCTTCAGATTGTGCTTGGAGTTCTTCAGATTGTGTCTGTAGTTCTTCCGTTAATACTTGTGATTCTCCTAATAGCCTTTCTACTTCCATTCGCCCGTTCACATTCGTTATCGCTGTTCCAAATTTGTCTTGAAGCTGATCAAGTAGTGTAAGATGCTCTGATAAAAATGGCTGTAACGCCGCGAATTCAACAACTGCTTCTACCCTACCCTCTACCAAAATTGGGGCAATTAATAAATTTCGAGGAGAAGAGACCCCTAAGCCTGAAGTCACTTTGATATGCTCTTCCGGTAGTTTATCAATAAGAAATATTCTTTTATCAATGGCCACTTGGCCAATCAATCCTTCTCCCAATCGAAAGCTAGTCTTAGCATATTCCTCATTATCTACGGCGTAACTTGCTTCTTTAACATAGTTAACTACTCCTCCATGACTTCTGCGAAGATAAATCACCCCATAAGTAGCTTGAAGCATAGGAGCTAGTTTTGTCATAAAAGTTTGCGTTAATTCTGTAATATCGGTAATCCCCTGATACATCGTCGAAATTTCTGCCATACTTTTCTGGATCCAACTTTGTTTTTCGAGACTATTCAGAAGATCGTTCATCGCTTCAGCAAGCTCCCGAGTCTCATCACGATTCTTGACCTCAATACGCGTAGTAAGGTCCATCTCCGAATCTGTAATACTCTTAATCGTTTTAACAACTTCTCTTATTGTATTTACAATCGAATCAGACAAATAAAACGCTATGAAAATTGTAATGGCTGTCACAAAAGCAATAAGTGCATACAACGTTATTTTTAAATTTGTATTTGTCTGATTGAGATAATCAATACGTTCAGCCATCTTTATTTTTTGCTCTGCTTTGAAAGAATCTATCTGTGTTCGTAGCTGATCGGTAATTTTCTTTCCTGTGTTATTCTCAAAATGCTCGTTTAAAGCAGATACGTTATTTCCTTTTTTTTGGTTTATAACATATTCTCCGGATTTTGACATCCATTCCATAATTAAAGGTTTTATCTCTTCTAAATTCCGTTGCTTTTCTCCATTATCTGCAATCAGGGAATGAAGTTTATTATAATTATCTAGCCAGCTTCGACTTGCTAAATTATAAGGTTCAAGATACGACTCATCGCCCGTAATGACATACCCTCTCATACTTGTTTCCATGTCTAGGATATTTTTTTGAATCGTATTTGCTAATTCATGCACTTCAATATCATGTTGAGATAAGAAGTTCACCTCGTCCTGTAGATCTGTCATCCTGTTGATGACGAAAAGCAAGGATAAGACCAAACAAATTAAAATAGTTAAATAACCAGTAAATATTTTTGCTTTTATATTATAATTTAGGCCATTTATTGTAACCGCCTCCTGGTATAGTTGGTCAATTAAAATATACCTAATTCTACCATACCATCTAAATTCGATTCACTCAGTCGAATGTCATGTACCTCGCTTTCAATAAAAACTTACTTATCCAAAATCTTATATACCCCATCTAACCCCTTTTCAAACACTCTAGTTCATTACTATTCGCACTTCTTTAGAAAAACACATATGGATGCTTGAAGCCTATCTAGCCGATTAAGATTACGAGATTCGCATCGAAAAGAGGTCAAAGAAGAATTATTTTTCTTCTTTGACCTCTTTTATATTATCAAGTTTCTTATTAAATTCTCATTTATACTTTTAAAATGATCAAACTTGTACTTTAGTTTTAAGCAATACTAAGCACATATCATCCTTTTGTCCGTTTAGCATCTCAGCTCTCGGGAGCAAATGTTGCAGTAGAGATTCCGGAGTATCATGGTCATATTCCTTTAGGCAACTAACAATCTTAGGAATTGCGTCATCGTATTCTTCCTCCAGCCATTCGGATAATCCATCTGTAAAGAGAAGAATACGAGCTTCTTGCTTGTAAGGAACGACACCTTTTGTCACTTCAATTTCATCAAAAAACCCTAGTGCACAGCAGCCTTCCGACAACAGCTTCACTTCATCATCCACAATGGCAATTCCTGTCGGATGCCCTGCATTGACGTACTCGATGGTCTGTTTCTCTGTATCTAGCACAAAATAGATTGCAGTAGAATAATAATTTATCAAACTATCCGGCATCTGTAGCTGATTCATACGCCGATTTAATTCTTTCATCACGTTTACAGGGTCACCTTGCCCAGTAATTGTATCTTTTAATATAGAATATATGTACATGCAAACAAGTGATGAAGAAATACCATGTCCCATTACATCTAATATAATGACTCCATAGCGATTTGGGCTCATTTGATACCAGGCATATAAATCTCCAGCTAGCTCAAATGAAGGCTTATATACAGCTGATATCCTAACATTTTCCCCTTGAAATGGCTCACTTAGCATGCTTCGCTGCACCTGGTTAGCCAAATCCAACTCATATTGAATTCTCCTATCACGTTCCTTCCTCATATCCTTTTCTTGCTTTAAACGAAGGACTGAACGAATACGAGCCAGTAATTCTATTTTATTGATAGGCTTCATTACATAATCCAGGGCACCAGCATCCATTGCCTCTGCCATCTTATTCGAATCTCCCATTGCCGTAACAAAAATGATGGGAAGATCTTCAAATCGCTCATTTGCCAGAATGGTTCGACAGGCTTCCATTCCATCAATTTCTGGCATCATCATGTCCATAAGAATTAAATCCACAGGTACTTCAGCCGTATTAGGCGCATCTAATTTTAAAAATTGATATAATTTCTCTGCTGAGGGCAGTAATACTAGCCTATTATAGCCAGCCTTCTGCAGGATTTTCTCAATAACCATCAGATTTGTTGCATTATCGTCTACTACGGCAATCTTCATAGGCATTTTTAGTTGTCACCTCTATTTGTATATAGCTACTTGACACTCTCTTTTTTAAGAATCGTTTATACTATGAAAGGATTCATTATCGAGCGCCTTGCGTAATTTTTCAATTGCCTTTTTTTGAAGTCTTGAAACATGCATCTGTGAAATCCCTAAATATTCACCTGTTTCCTTTTGACTTTTATGTTCTATAAATGTGTAATGAATAATTTTTTTCTCTCTTTCTGTTAGAACATGAAGAGCACTCTGAAGCAAAAGTCTTTGTTCCACTGTTTCGAAGCCTTTATCATGCGTTCCTATTATGTCAAGAGGCGTAATTGGGCTCCCTTCACGACCGGTTTCAATCGCTTGATCTACAGAAGCGGCTTGATAACTTTTTCCCATTTCCATTGATTCTAACAATTCCTCTTCCGATATGTTCATATAATCAGCGATTTCCTTAATCTTAGGGGAACGCTGATATCGGGTGGTCAACTCTTCCACTACTTTTTTTATATTGGATGATATTTCTTTTACCCGTCTCGGTACATGAACGCTCCATGTTTTATCCCTAAGAAACCGTTTGATTTCTCCTATTACAGTAGGTATTAAGAAGGCTTCAAAAGATTTCCCCATTTGGGGGTCATATCTTCTAATTGCCGCCAATAATCCAAGCATTCCTACTTGCATGATATCTTCATGAATGTTTCTTCCCTTTGAATATTTCCTCGCTAGGCTCCCAACAAGAGCCGTGTAATGTTTTACTAAGGTGGTTTGCGCTGAGGAACTCTCGTCCTGCTGATATTCTAAAATCAAGGCATCGATTTCTTCCTTAGATCGATTCTTGGTTTGAGATGGTTGTGTCATGATATTCACGCTCCCCATTTAGATACTTCACCATGAAGACCGTCACCCCTGATTGCTCCTCCAAAACACAAACTTCATCCATAAGCGTTTCTATCAAATATAGACCTAACCCTCCCTCACTAAGTTGGTCTACTGTACTTGATTCTGTATATGGTCCTAATTCACTTTTAGTTTGTACAAAATTAAAGCTCTTCCCACTATCAGCTACCATCATTTCCAGCTTGTCCTCATATACCCCAAAGCCAATAATCACTTCTCCTATCTCGTTCTCGGGATAGGCATGCTGAACGGTGTTTGTACAAGCTTCACTTACAGCGATCTTAAGATCCTCAATTTCTTCGAAAGAATAACCCATGTGACTAGCGATTCCTGATAATGTCAATCTAACTACACCAATATATTCCGGTTTTGCTGGAATTTTCATTTCTATATAATCCATCACTGTTATCATCTTCCTCCATCTTCTGTATTTGTTGAAATGTCCATAATATTGTGTAAGCCTGTAATATTGAAGAGACGCTTTAATTGTTCTGATAATTCAATTAACTTTAATTCCCCACCATTTTTCTTTAGCTGTTTGAATAAGCTAACAAAAACACCTAGACCAGTACTATCTAAATAGGACACATCCTTTAGATTAGCAATGATCGTATTCTTCCCTTCTGCATATGGCAATAATTCTTCTCTAAGCTTAGGAGCTGAATAAGCATCAATTTCTCCAGCTATAGTTACCATTATTTCCTTTTCATTCTGATATGTATCTATATGTAGATTCATATAAAGATCACCTCTAAAAATATTTATTTTGTACATACCCCAATCATTAGACGTCTAAACCTTTCTTGTTAAAATAAAACAACATTTATTTTTGAATTATACCAAAATATTCTATTTTAAACGAAAAACCTGACGAACGAAGCACACAATCTTAATGCTTTATTAAAGAACAATGTTGATTTTGCACCTGTTGATTAGAGCGGGCATCAACAGCCATGTTTAACAAAGCCTTTCTCAAAAAAATATGTTTCACCGCTAAATATGAGGGTATATATAGTAAAAATAGATAGTTCTATACAAAGGAGAGGCGTATGATGGATGACAAAAAGAAGGAAAGAAAAAAAGACCTTAAAAGTAAGTTAAATTCAGCTGACAATAGCTCGATGGCACAGAACTTAGATGAAATAAAAAAACTAGGCAAGGAAATGGAACAGGAGAAAACTAACAAGGAACTACGAGAAGAAAATCTCATTCCAGATCCGAAACAATAACAAAAAAGAACTTAGTAGCGACATTTTTTCATGGTCGTTACTTTTTTGTTTAAATCGATCTACGTTCATAAAGGGAACTCTGACTAGTCAACCTCCTCTAGCAGTATAGAAAATGTGGTTAGCATAGATTTCTTTAACTAAAAGAAGAGGCTTGCCTCATTTCCACAAGCCCCTTCTTTATCTCATCGGTTGTGCCCATTTCAAATGTCAACTATGACAAAATTTATTAGCTGATTTTCTCCCATTTATTCATACTCTAAGCCAGGCATCCTGATGAGTTCTCTTGTCTTCTTTATCGGAAGGGGTATCCCGCTCCTTTAATCGAAATTCTTTATTTGAATTCTCACGAATCACTTCTTCACATTTAATGGCATGGATTTCTTTATCATCAATATAATCCTTTTTCATTGTAAATTCCTCCTTATCTTTTTTAGAATTGCTGTTTTTCATCCCAAGCTGTTACACAAGATTTTACCGAACAAGCAACCACATATTTTAACCACCCTCCTTCTACCAAATATATATTTTTTAAATAGGTTAGCTTATTTCTAAACTTGCTATTGTTCTACCACCATAATACAAATCTAAAACTTTTTTTCGAGATTTCATCTTTTTGTAATATTCGTCAAAAACTTGAAATCCTTTTCCGGTTTTCTTAATAATAACTATTTAAAAAATGAATCCTTTGATTTTCCTTTTAGAAGGTCCCCTGTCCATCCCTTAATTTTTAAATACCCATAGAGCATAAGAGTCGAAATAGCGATTAGAATAATCGACAAAGCATAGCCATAATGCCATTCAAGTTCCGGCATATACTTAAAATTCATTCCCCATAATGCCCCAAAGGCCATAATAGGAGTAAAAATAGTTGTGATAACTGTCAAAGTCTTCATGATTTCGTTTCCACGATAAGAGGAAATGACCTCCTCTAAATTAATAATTGAATCCATTTCATGTTCATACTCTCTTAATAGTGCCATTGCCCGCTCAATTCTCTTGTATGTGCCATCAAAAATTTCACCCTTACAGATTCCGTGATAATTAATTTCATCAAGCGCCATTTTAACTTCATTTATGGGAATCAACAGATTCTTCCAAACCAATAGCTCATGCCTTCTCAGAAAAACAAGTTCAAGAATATCTGCCTTATTCCTCTTTCTCACGCTCCATATAAGTGTTTTGAGAGCTTCTTCATACTGATCAATTTCTACTAACATTTCATTCAAAATCTCTCCAAGAATAAGTAAAAAACCTTCGACAGCATTTTCTGTTTTCTCAATTCTCCTTAATAAAATCTTTGGATTCGTTTGCTTCAAAAGTGTTAGCTCAAGATCCTTTGTAACTAACTGATTCGCTGTTAGAGAAAAATGAAATATTTTATAGTCTCTTTCCTCCACAAAATTTTGATGATAAATCAGGGATCCTCTCAAAACTTTTTCCCCATTCTCCATAGATTGCACTCGTAAACAATCTGTTTTATTTTTGATTTCTCCCCTCTCGTACTCGAAGTCACGCAGCTCAAACAATGGTGGTACTCTATCAAGCTCATTATTTTTTAACTGGATCCATCTCCATTTATTATTACCGATTAATTTTTCCAATCTTATCTCTCCTTTTAAACCTTTTTCATCTATTTCCCAAAGTTTTCTTAATTGAAACTTCAAAAAATTATGTTTGGTTTGATAAGAAGCTGGGTATTCATAGAACAAATAGAATGATAGTTGATTAATGTTTTTTCAAAATCTAAAGGAGGGTATTCTAATGAAGCGTGTCCTTAGTATGAGCTCACTTTTGGCTGTTGGAATTGGTACTTCAGCTGCGATATGGTTAGCAAATAAACCGAATCGAATAAAAGTTGAAAATTTCATGAGAGATTGGAAACGAAAATTTATTCCAACAGTGTTTGATAAAAGTGAGCAGCTCCCCATTGAAAAGGGTGGCCATCCCGATCCACAGGACATTGAAGATAATAGTATGGTTAGTGAAGGCGCAATGTACTCAGTACAATTCTATAACGAAAAAGTCCAGTGATAAAAAGCAGTTGGGCACTTTTGCCCGACTATTTTATTGAGAGGTGCGCAATGAATTCATTATCTTTAGTCATCTATTTTTTGATTATGCTCATTGTTGTTGAAATTGTCGTGGTTTTTTATTTGGTTTAACATGAACAGGATTTAAAGTAGAAGTTTTCAAGTCTCCAATCATCAAAATACACACCCTTCAATCATCTCTGAATAAATGCATATTTAATGGAACGATTGGTCCAGCTTTCTTGGGCCAATCGTTCCCTTCTGCCATTTTTCTTAAATATTTATTTTTGCATTAGTCTCTGTTAATCATGGCTGTTGATTTCCGCTCCAGGATGCTCGCTTTCCGCGGGCGGTCCGGGAGCCTCCTCGCCGCTATCGCACCTGCGGGGTCTCCCCTGTCCCTTCCTCCCGCAGGAGTCTCGCACCTTCCGCTTCAATCAACAGGTGCAAAGATCAACTTTGCCCTTTAACATAGCTTTGCATTACAAAATAGTCATAAAAAAGGCCCCTTAAAGAGGCTTAATCCAATTTCTTCACTTCCAAATACATTATTTGATAGCCTTTAGCTTCATGAAGCTTAAATACATATCCTTCTACTTCTATTTCTACTTCATCCACAGTAGCCACTTGAGCCTCTGATTTTTGTTTAAGATACCAGCCACCTATTGTATCCACAAATTCCGAGGATAGCTCGATCCCCAGTAATTGGTTCACATCGCGAATGGATAATTTTGCATCGACAATATAATGGTTTGTTGTTATTGTGCGAATCTCCTCTACTTCATCTTCGTCAAATTCATCCTTCACTTCACCAATGATTTCTTCGATAATGTCTTCAACCGTCACTAAACCAGAGGTACCACCATACTCATCCATAAGAATAGCCATATGTATGCCTTCAGTTTGCATCCTTAGCAATAAATCATGTATTTGTATGGTTTCTAACACTCGGATAACAGGTTGAATAAATTGCTTGATGTCCCAGATTTGATTCGAGTTATATATTTGTGTCATGAACATTTTAACGTTGATGACACCCAGAATATGATCTTTATCCCCATCCTCAACTGGGTAGCGGGTAAATTTTTCTACCTTCATTCTTTCAACAACCTCAACTAACGAATCATCTACCGATATGCAGCTCATTTCTGTCCGAGGGACCATAATTTCTTTTGCAATCCTCTCGTCAAATTCGAAAATATTGTCAACATATTCCCATTCACGTTGATTAATTTCTCCACCTTCATAGCTTTCCGAAAGCAGGATCCGTAGCTCTTCTTCTGAATGTGCTAGTTCATGTTCGGAGGCAGGCTTTAAACCAAAGATACCAACAAGCAAGCGAGCTGAATTGTTTAAAGCCAAGATTAAGGGATACATCATTTTGTAAAATATAATAATTGGTTTCGAAAAAAGTAACGTTATTTCTTCTGCTTTTTGGATGGAAACGGTTTTTGGTGCTAGCTCCCCTACCACTACATGGATAAACGTAACGATAAAAAAAGCGAGACTAAACGATAAAATATGGGTAACGGTTTCGGTCAAATTAAATACCCCTAGCAAAGGTAGAAAAATCTTTTCAACTGTAGGTTCTCCCAACCATCCAAGTCCTAATGAAGTAACCGTGATTCCGAGTTGGCAGGCTGATAGATACTCATCAATATGCGTTACTACCTTTTTAGCAGAAACAGCCCCCTTTTTCCCTTCATCTAACAATTGCTCTATCCTGGATGACCGGACTTTTACAATGGCAAATTCGGTTGCGACAAAAAAGGCAGTTAAGGCGATTAATAGTGTGATTAATAATAAATTTATTAGTACCATTAGGCACCAACACCTCCCTAATGAATACATGTCTTCTAAAAACAACAATCCGAAATCGTAGAAGGTTTCGGATTGTTCAATGTTTATGCTTACAGATTATTATCTTTGTCCAACTTATCGTCTAATTTACCTAAATATTTTGCAGCAAACTCTTTCCCTCCAAGGCCAAATGCCAGACCAAAAGCAAGAGCCAAACCACCTAAGACGAGAATAAAGGCAGCATTTACTATCGAATGAGCAACACCAAGTTGATCTAATGCCATGATCACGGTAATCGTTATAATAGAATACTTTGCAATAGCTGCAAGCGTACGGGAATATTTTTGATTCACTATATTTTGTATGACACGTTCGATAAAATTCCCTAAATATAACCCAATCCCTAGAATAAGGACTGCTGCTAATATCATTGGTAAATAAGCAATAACTCCTGAAGCTAAGGTGACTAAGAAATTCAAATGAACAATCTGTAAAGCCTCAACAGTGAATAATAAAATAACAATAATTTTTGCTATTAAGCCCGCTATTTGAGAAGGGTTAAAC
>JAEWIG010000326.1 GCA_023387295.1 Bacillota bacterium
TTATCTTTAAGTGAAGATCAAACAAATGATGAAGCGCAAATGCGTGCAAGTAAATTTGGTTCGATATCTGCCAAACTCAGTAGTAAATTATCATTTATTGATAGTGAGTTGACTAAGCTTTCGATTGAAGATTTACAGGAAGCAAAGAGTCAATCCGGTGATTTCCAAAAATACATAGAAAATATTATTCGTAAAAAACCGTTTCAACTTCACCCAGAAGTAGAAAAGGCATTGGCGGCATTTTCTTCAGTATTCGATGCTCCTTATAGTTTATACAATACAACAAAGCTCGTTGATATGAAATTTGATGATTTTGAAGTAGATGGAGAAAAATATCCCCTAAGTTATGTATCATTCGAAGGGGATTGGGAGTCTGAACCAAATACAGCCAAACGTAGAGCTGCCTATGAAGCTTTTTATTCTAAACTAAAAGATTACCAGCATACAACGGCAAAAACTTATGATATGAACCTTCAAATTGAGAAGACAACTTCTGATCTGCGAGGTTATGAAACGGTTTTTGATTATTTGTTATTTGATCAAGAAGTGGACCGTTCTATGTATGATAGACAAATTGACTTGATTATGGATGAGCTTGCTCCTCATATGCGGAAATATGCAAAGCTCCTGCAAAAGGTTCATGGGTTAGAAAAAATGACTTTTGCCGATCTGAAGATTCCACTTGATCCAGCTTACGAACCGAAAATTACGGTTGAAGAATCGAAAAAATATATGATTGAAGCATTATCGATTATGGGCGATGATTATGTCGACATGATAGAAAGGTCTTATAAAGAACGTTGGATTGATTTTGCTCAAAATATCGGTAAATCAACAGGTGCTTTCTGTTCTAGTCCATATGGGGTTCATCCTTATATTTTGATCTCTTGGACAGGTAGCATGGAGGATGCATTTGTTCTTGCACATGAGCTTGGGCATGCAGGGCATTTTTACAATGCACATAAAGAACAAAGTATCTTTAATTCACGCCCATCCCTTTATTTCATTGAGGCTCCATCAACGATGAATGAAATGTTAATGGCGAACCACTTTCTAGCAAATTCAGACAATCCAAAATTCAAACGGTGGGTCATCTCTTCCATTGTAGCACGGACTTATTATCATAATTTTGTAACGCATTTATTAGAGGCAGCCTATCAACGAAAAGTATACGAAATGATAGATGATGGTGGTAGTGTCAATGCGAATGTCCTAAATCGTTTAAAACGTGAAGTATTAGAAGCATTCTGGAGCGATGCTGTAGAAGTGACAGAAGGTGCTGAATTAACATGGATGCGTCAACCACACTATTATATGGGCTTGTATCCATATACGTATAGTGCTGGTTTAACGATATCGACACAAGTTGCAAAGCGCATTTTAGATGAAGGTAAGCCAGCAGTTAATGATTGGTTGAATGTATTAAAGGCTGGTGGTACAAAATCTCCTGCAGAATTAGCAAAAATGGCTGGTGTTGATATTACAACAGAACAACCATTAAGAGAAACGATTGCTTATATTGGGGAATTAATTGACCAACTAATTGTGCTAACAGAAGAAATCGAAGAACAGAATTAATCATACAATGCCCTTACTACCATTCATTAATTGGTATAAGGGCTTTATTAATCTATTAATATATGTTGTTTTCGAATTTTATTGTTTTCAACTACAAAACCCATCTATTCATATGAGTTGATAGGAGCGGAGGGCACTTGACTCCTGTGGGAAGTGAGGGAAGCGTGAGACCCCACAGGCGGTAACGCCGAGGAGGCTCACGTCCCTCCCCACGGAAAGCAAGTGCCTGTAGCGCAAATCAACGGGCAACGTTACTAGACAAAACATCTTAATATGCGAAAAATTTTACTGTAAAAAGAGGCGCTAATTGACAAGAAAAAATAGATATGGTATTTAAATATTAGCACTCAATAGATGTGAGTGCTAATAAATGAGGGATTCGAATTATTAATCCTTCATAATTTCTTAGTTTTGGATTAAAGCTAGAGAAAAGGAGAGGTTTTTTATGGAAAAAAAGCAATTCCAAGCAGAATCTAAACGGCTGTTAGAAATGATGATTAATTCAATTTATTCCCAAAAAGAGGTTTTTTTAAGAGAGTTATTATCTAATGCCAGTGATGCCATCGATAAAATTTACTACAAGGCATTAACGGATGAAAATTTGAACTTTAATAAGGATAGCTACTACATAAAAGTTGTACCAGATAAAGAAAATAGACTATTGAAAATCATTGATACAGGTATTGGGATGACAAAGGAAGAGTTGGAAACGAATCTTGGGGTCATCGCAAAAAGTGGATCATTAGCATTTAAAAAGGAAAATGAAATAAAAGATGGCCATGATATAATTGGTCAGTTCGGAGTCGGATTTTATGCAGCATTTATGGTTGCGGACGTAGTGACTGTTATCAGTAAGGCCTTAGGAAGCGATGAAGCATATAAATGGGAATCTGAGGGTGCTGAGGGTTATACAATTGAACCTGTGAAAAAAGATTCAGTCGGTACGGAAATCATTTTAAAAATTAAAGAAAACATAGAAGATGAACAGTTTGATGAGTACCTAGAAGAGTACCGTTTAAAAGCAATCATCAAAAAATATTCGGACTTTATTCGCTACCCAATTAAAATGGATATCGTAACGCAAAAGCCAAAAGGCGATGATGAACAAGAGTTTGTTGAATTTACAGAAGAACAAACGATCAACAGCATGGTCCCAATTTGGAGGAAAAACAAAAATGAATTAACGACTGAGGACTATGAGAAGTTTTATGTAGAAAAGCATTATGGGTTTGACAAACCGCTAAAACATATTCATACGAGTGTAGATGGTACGATTCGATATAATGCTATTTTATATATTCCAGAAAAAATTCCATTTGATTATTACTCAAAGGAGTTTGAAAAGGGACTTGAGCTATACTCTAACGGCGTTCTTATAATGAACAAATGCGGAGATTTGTTACCTGACTATTTCAGCTTTGTTAAGGGAATGGTTGATTCTGAAGATTTATCACTAAACATTTCGCGTGAAATCTTACAGCAAGATCGCCAGTTAAAATTGATTGCGAAAAATATCAATAAGAAAATTAAAAGTGAGCTATTGAGCTTATTGAAGAATGAACGAGAAAAATATGATGAGTTTTATAAATCTTTTGGAAGACAATTTAAATTCGGTGTATACAATGATTTTGGCATGCACAAAGAGGAACTGAAGGATTTACTTATGTTCTACTCCTCTAAAGAAAAGAAGATGGTCACATTGGATGAGTATGTTTCAAGAATGCCTGAAGACCAAAAATATATCTATTATGCTTCAGGTGATTCATACGAAAGAATTGAAAAGCTTCCACAAACTGAAGTAGTTGCTGATAAAGGTTTTGAAATTCTCTATTTCAATGAGGATATTGATGAATTTGCGATTAAGATGCTCATGACTTATAAAGAAAAAGAATTTAAATCTGTTTCAAGCAGTGACTTAGGAATCGAAGCCGATAGTGACAAAGCGAATACTGAAAAAGAAGAAAATGAGCATAAAGAGTTATTCACACTTATGAAAGAAGTGTTGAAAGACAAAGTAAAAGATGTCAGAATTTCAAAGAGATTAAAGTCCCATCCAGTTTGCTTGTCAACTGAAGGAGACATTACCATTGAGATGGAAAAAGTATTAAGCGCCATGCCAGATAATCAAAACGTAAAGGCTGATAAGGTATTGGAGATAAATATCAATCATGATGTATTCCAATCCTTAAAAACGGCGTTTGAACAGGATAAAGAGAAGTTAACCTTATATACAAATCTGCTTTATCATCAAGCATTGTTAATTGAAGGCTTACCAATTCAAGATCCGCTAGAGTTCACAAATGACATTTGTAAAGTAATGGTTTAACATAATAAATCCCCAAAAGAGTTAGCTCTTTTGGGGATTTTTAATGAGGTTAGATAAGTTAAATACTATGAAGGCTTTTATTTTTTGTCTTAAAATAATCACCATGCTTCTTTTCATTTGTAGCTCGTTCGATTGTCGTAAGTTTCGGAATCATTCGTGAACAATGAATATATGCTTCATGTACGTGAATTTTAACCCAACGATGGGGCTTTTCAACATGATTTGCTTCTTCTAATAAAGAAGTATCCTCTTGATACATCGTAAGTAATTGTTCGTTCTCGACAATGCATGCTGAACCATTAATATGTAATCCAATTTGATGCTGAAAATAATCAATGAACAGGAGACCGATATGCGAATTTTCAGAAATATTCCCCAAACTAGCCATTACACCATTGCCGCTGTATTCAGGATAAATGAGTGTATTATCATCTAAAACTTTTACAAATCCTTTATTCCCAGCTCTAAATGAACAATCACAATTCCCTTTACTGTCTGCGGTAGAGATAAACATCATCCCTTGTTCACCGATAAATTCGGTCATTCTATCATTAATATGGTCGATCATTTGATTATCATAGAAAGAGTAAGCTTTTTTTTCTGTACCAAATTGTACTTGAAGCTTTTTTTCACCTTCTGATCCAAACATAATTGTCTCCTCCTACATTATATTTAAGTAAGCACATACCAAAAATACCACAAAGTGTAAAGGAGTTTGCGATATTTAGCATAAGTTCGAAAAGAATACAAAAGTGTAATGCTAAAAATAAAAATAGCAGGAGATTTCCCCCTGCTATTTTTATATTTCATTTTTATTTCGAACCTCTAATATATCAAGAAGAAAGACAAAAACAGGAATTCCAACGATTAAGCCCCAGATCCCAAAGAAGTGTTCGGAAAAAATAAGGACGATAAACGTATAAAATACAGGTAAATCCGTTTTAGAAGACATTAATTTAGGATTTAGAATGTATGCCTCAAGAGCATGAACAACGGCAATGACAACAAGAATATAAACTACATTAATAAAACCACCAAGTGTATAAGCAATAATACAAAGCGGTATAAGTGATATAATCACTCCGGCAACAGGGATTAAACCAAGGAAAAAGATTAGAATCGACAATCCCATAAGCTGTGGAAAGTCCATAATCCATAATGCCAGTGTTGTAACCGCGCAATTAACAAGTGCGATAATAAATTGTGCTTCAATTACCTTCCCGAAGGTTGTAACAAATTTTTTTGCGAAAAACTCTATTTCAATAAAAAATGGCGCAATTTTACTTTGTTTAAACTTTGCAGTAAATTCAATAAGCTTTGGCTTTTCTAATAAGAAAAATAAACTTAAAATAAGTGACATCATGATTTGTATAGTAACCTTACTAACTCCATTAAAGTAAGTAAACAGAAAAGAAAAGCCTTGCTCTAAGTATTTGGATATTTGATTTGTTTGAACTAAACTAAATAAATAATTTATTATCGGATTTTCATGCTTCTGCGTAAAAAAGTGTTGCAACTGTGAAACTAATTGTGCAATTTCGGTAATGATAATTGGTAGGTATTTAATAATCCCAATTGATAAGATACTGATGATTAATATATATGTTACGAATACAATTACATTTCGATTGATATTTGATTTTTTCGTAACTAGATTAACTAAACGATCTAATAAAAACGAGAAAATAAACGTCAAAAGAATAAAATTAATCATACTACGTAGCAAATACAAGATAAATACTAATATTGTAAAAATGGCAAACCTTTTAAAGCTATTATTACTTAACAACGAACGGATAGCATCCATACTAATAAAATTCCCCCAGTCTCCGGAGGAGAAAACTCTCCTCTAACGAACATAACATTCTTCTATTTTAATATATTTTATTCACAATTCATAATTGAAATTATGGATATTTAAAGATTTT
>JAEWIG010000022.1 GCA_023387295.1 Bacillota bacterium
GTTTGTTAAAACATCATTAGCCCCTGGTTCAAAGGTTGTAACTGGCTATTTACGTGACTCTGGTCTCCAACCATATCTTGATGAGCTGGGCTTTAATATTGTTGGATATGGATGTACGACATGTATTGGAAACTCAGGTCCTTTACTTCCTGAAATTGAAAAAACAGTCGCGGAAAACGATCTTCTTGTCACTTCTGTTCTTTCAGGAAACCGTAACTTTGAAGGTCGGATTCACCCACTTGTAAAAGCAAACTATTTAGCTTCACCACCACTGGTTGTTGCATATGCTTTAGCAGGTACAGTTGATATTGACCTTAAGAACGATCCGATCGGAAAAGATAAGGACGGAAATGATGTTTTCTTTAACGATATTTGGCCTTCTACAGATGAAATTAACGAAGTCGTAAAGAAAACGGTTACGCCTGAATTATTCCGCAAAGAATATGAAAATGTTTTTGGTGATAATGCCCTTTGGAATAGAATTGAAACAAGTGATGAGCCTTTGTATTCATTCGATGAAAATTCTACTTACATCCAAAATCCACCATTCTTTGAAGGGTTAGCACCGAATCCGGATATAGTAAAACCTTTAAATGGTTTGCGTGTAGTTGGTAAATTTGGTGATTCAGTCACTACTGACCATATTTCTCCTGCGGGTGCAATTGGTAAGAATACACCTGCTGGAAAATACCTCCTTGAAAATGGTGTAGAGGTTCGTGACTTTAACTCTTATGGTTCTCGTCGAGGTAATCATGAAGTTATGATGCGTGGTACGTTTGCTAACATTCGTATTCGTAACCAGGTTGCACCTGGTACAGAGGGTGGTTACACAACTCATTGGCCAACTGGTGAAGTAATGTCCATTTATGATGCATGTATGAAGTATAAGGAAGATGGAACGGGTCTTGTTGTACTAGCAGGTAATGACTATGGTATGGGCTCTTCTCGTGACTGGGCTGCTAAAGGAACTAACCTGTTAGGTATTAAAACAGTTATTGCTCAAAGCTATGAGCGTATTCACCGTTCTAACCTTGTGCTAATGGGTGTATTACCGCTTCAATTCAAAGACGGCGAAGGTGCAGAATCACTAGGTCTAACAGGTAAGGAAACAATTGATGTTCAAATCGATGAAAATGTAAGACCTCATGATCTTGTAAAAGTTACTGCTACTGATGAAAACGGAAATAAGAAGGAATTCGAAGTTGTTGTTCGTTTTGATTCAGAAGTAGAAATTGACTACTACCGTCATGGCGGAATCCTACAAATGGTTCTTCGAGAAAAACTAGCTAATTAATAAGAAAAGCGTAAGCGCCTTGCTCAGAGGCGACAAGCATAAGACAAGCCGGCAGGAAGGTTGTTCTTTAACCTTCTTGTCGGAATGGCTTATGACCTCGAGCCTCTAGGCGCTGTAACTAGACAATAAGAAAAGCGAAAGCGTGTGATTTCATTTTCGGAATCACACGCTTTTTAGCATCTCTAGACTATATTGAATATAGAATATGATGTTGAACATGATGCCTCCTGCGGAAATAAACAATCAAGTTTACAACCTAGGCAGAATCGTTTTCCAAAATTGCTCAACATTGTATAGTATTAATTGTACATAAGAAAGGGGAAAAGCGATGGGAGCATTTTTGCTAGGACCATTTATGATTAAACACCTGTATATCATCGTTTTAATATCGGGAATCGTTGCTTATTTCGCGATGAAATGGGTTACTAAGAATGACAAATTATTTCAACAGTTATTCTTAAATACAATGTTTAATGCGGTGTTCATTTGGTTTTTTACTTTTAAATTTAGCACGATTATCTTTCAGCCCGATATATTAATAAATAATCCTTTTTCGATTTTATATTTCACTGGTGGAACGAAAGGTTCTATTCTTGGTTTACTACTAGCAATCATATATGTCATTTTCAGTATGAAGAAAAAAGAAATAGGCTTTAAGAAATGGTTTACAGCTTTTGTTTACGGAATTGTCACATTTTTCATTAGTTTTTGGCTATTGAGAAGCTTATTTTTAATCTTTTTCTAGGTTAAAATACGGTTAGGAAGAGATTAGGAAGGAATGACAACATGATAAAGAAAATTATAGTACCTGTTTTCTTACTTACTTTAATGACAGTCATGATTGTACAAGCTATCGGTCCAGACGAGCCAAAGGTAGAAACTGCGAAAACTTCTACTGGTTTAAATGTAGGATTAAAAGCACCAGATTTTGAGTTAGAAAATCTTGCTGGAGAAAAAGTTAAGTTATCTGATTTTGAAGGTAAAAAGGTAATGTTAAACTTTTGGGCAACTTGGTGCCCACCATGTAAAGCTGAAATCCCAGATATGCAAAAGTTTCATATGGAGGAAGGGGATAACATTGTTATTCTAGCTGTTAACATAGATCCAGAAAATGATGTTGCTGGATTTACTGAACAAATGGGTGTAACCTTCCCAATTTTGCTAGATAAGAAAAACAATGTAAATAAAACTTATCAAATTATCTCTATTCCAACGAGTTTTTTTATCGATGAAAAAGGGCTTATCCAAAATAAGCATATTGGTGCAATGGACATTAAAGCAATGAGAAAATATATGGGGATGTAATAGGTAAAAAAAGGGCTGTCCGAAATAAAGAGCCTGGCACCTCCAATACTTTATATAGATGAAAAGCTATTAAAGCTACTCTATTTATGGTGTTGTGAGGAGAGAGCCAGGCACTTATCGGACAGCCCCTTTTTGTCTATTTAAGTAAATGTAATTAATTTTCAAAAAGTTGTAATAACTTTGACGGTTTATGGTCATAATAACTGTTACTATCAGAA
The DNA here is from genome assembly GCA_023387295.1 of Bacillota bacterium. GTDB lineage: Bacteria > Bacillota > Bacilli > Bacillales > Cytobacillaceae > Cytobacillus. Next base: position 2,818 of record JAEWIG010000022.1, read on the forward strand.
TAAAGGAAGGTGAAACATAGATGAGAAAACCTCGAAAACGCTCATTCGCCGAACTTGTGTTAGAAAATAAGCGTCAAATCTTAAAAGATCAAGCAGTAATGGATAAAATTGAAGAACGTTTAGAAGAAAAACGGCTCAATAGAGCAGAATAACATTCATTTCCATAGATGATCCTCTCCTCAAATGTTCATACTTTATATGAGGAGGGATTTTTTTATGAGCAATCCAAAAGGAAATCCAGGAAGATTCAATCCGAATCATATCGGAACTCAATCACGAAGCTTCGGAGGCAATAAAGGGAAGAAAATGCAGGATCAAACAAGTCCAACCCCTCAAGTTATCCAAACAAAAGGTGAATAGCACAAAACTCTTAAGGAGGAATTGGATGATGACAAATCACAACAATCCGAAACCTGATGATCGTAGTAATAATGTGGAGCGATTAGAAACAATGGTACAAAATACGATCGAAAATATGAATGAAGCAGAAGAAACAATGAGATTGACCGATAATGACGAAGAGCGTCAAAGAATAGCAGCAAAAAATGAACGTCGTAATGAAAGTATTGATGCGATGCGGGCCGAAATAAAGGACGAAAGTGCTGCACGAGAAAACGGATACCAATAATATTATCTCCTTTGAAAAAGACCTGACCAATTGTGGCAGGTCTAATTTTTATATTAACGGATCAAATATGTTAAGATTAAGAGGAGATAAAATTAATTGTTAGCACCTGAATGGAAGAGAAGAGGAGAGACAAAATGTTTGTATCAACAAGTGAAATCGAAGTAAGATACGCTGAAACAGACCAAATGGGTATTGTTTATCATGCAAATTATTTAGTTTGGATGGAAGTTGGAAGAACTCAGCTAATAACCGATTTAGGCTTTAACTATGCTGAATTAGAAAAAGAAGGGGTACTGTCACCAGTACTAGACATACAAATTTCTTATAAAAAACCACTTCGCTACGGACAAAAAGCGATTGTGAAAACGTGGATTGAAGAATATAACGGTTTTCGTAGCACCTATGGTTATGAAATTTACAATGATGAAGGAGAATTAGCCGTAACTGCGATATCCAAGCATGTTTGTGTGAAAAAAGAATCCTTCCGCCCAATCTCCTTTAAAAAACACCATCCTGAGTGGCATGAGGCATATGAGAAAGCAAAAAAACAAATCGTAAATATTTAAGTAAGTAAAAAGAGCAAGTAAACAAATTTTCGTTACTTGCTCTTTTTGCTTATTTTGTAAAAACAAATTCTGGCTCATTTATTTTGGTATTCAGATCAATATGAAAATTATGGTTTTCAAAATACCAAACGTCTTTTTCTTCAATATAATAGGTAATCCCATTTTTAACCGTTTTGAAAGCAAGATCAGTCGGTTGATCGATAGAAAGACCGAGAGAGAACCCTTTCTGGATAGAACTATCCCCACCATATCGAACGTAAAATTGCACAAAATCCCCATGTTTTAAATTCATTTCTTGTTCGTACCAATCTGCTGCAAGATCACTTATTCTTATGTTCAAAAAAAACCCTCCCTTAATGAATATATGGAATTAACCCACTTAAAATCATAAAAATATTGAATGCAAAATGCCAAATAATCGCTGGAATAATGCTTCCTGAGCGAATAACCAATCCAGCATAAAAAATTCCGCCTATAGTAAAGCCGATACAAGTCAAATAAGAATAGCCAAAAGCTAAATGCGAGAATCCAAATGCCATGCCTGAAAATAAAATTGCTGCCTTTTCTCCAGCTAATTCTACCATTCTCGTTAATAATATCCCTCTCCATAATATTTCCTCTAACAATCCGTTTATGAATGAAAAAAGGAAAAGGAAACTAAAAAAAGAAAACTGGAAATATAAATTAGTTTTTAACATAAAAGGGAAGAAAGCAATGAAATTAAGACTGATTGCAAGAAGCAAAAATTGTTTGATCGAAAGGGAATGAAACCCTCTCCAAATAAACGGAAAGTAAATTTTTTCTTTCCAATCGGGTTTTATCCCATAATGGTTAATTTTCTCTTTAAATTTCTTAGTAACATAAATAATAAATAAGATAGGGATAATCAGTATTGTTCGGTTAAGAATCATTTTTGTACTGATGGGGAAGGAGAACTCCTCAACTAACCGATCACCATATAAAGTAAATAAATACCCTATTAAATACGCAAGCATAACCCAAGAAAAAATTCTTTTTTGATTAGTGAAAATTGCTAAGTACAAAATAAATCCAATAAGTATAGCAAACGCAATCATAAAGATCTTATTCTGA
>JAEWIG010000417.1 GCA_023387295.1 Bacillota bacterium
AATAAATTAGCAAAAGATGCTTTTTTCAATGAGCTTTTTTACGAAGCAGATATTGAAACAATCTATATGAGAATTAGGAAAGAAAATATTCGTTCCTATAAAGCAGCTGAGAAATTGCCCTATGCTATTCTTGCAAATGAAACGCGGAAAAACATTTATGAGCAATTAAACGCCAATGGTCCCATTTATAATCTATTTGAAATTCCTAAGGATTTATATTCACTTTATGTATTACGTGAAGGAGTTTCAATTTCGAATGATGCGACTCATTTAATGGAAGCTTAATAAGCAACGCAGAATCGTTTTTCAATCAAAAGAAATCGGTATAAGCTACCGATTTCTTTTTTATTAGAATTTCTAGGCTATTCGTGAATTCCTAGCTAATAAAATTCCAAAAATTCATTGTCGTTCTTTCGCCTAAATTATTTAATAAAGTCGAAAACTTTTCTGATTATAGGTGTAAAAATATGATATAATTTTATTTTTATTGTGCTCGATATATACAGATGGTTTAGAAAGAGGAATAAATATGAATCAAACTTTTTCAAGAATAATGAAGCTAAAGCAGCTATTATATATTTTAATTCCCATTTTAATTACACAGCTTGGGATGTTTTCGATGAGTTTTTTTGACACGATGATGTCAGGCCACTATAGTTCTCAAGATCTTGCTGGAGTAGCTATCGGTTCTTCCATTTGGCTGCCTGTATTTGCTGGACTAAGTGGAATCCTCCTTTCCATAACACCTATTGTTTCTCAGCTTGTTGGAGGAAAAAAAGATAACGATGTTTCCCATTCCGTAATTCAAGGTATTTACCTAGCTGTTATAATGGCTATCCTAGTTATCGTTATTGGTGGGTTTGCTCTAAATCCTATTTTGAGAGGAATGGATCTTGAATTAGCTGTATATGAAACTGCATTTAATTATTTACTAGCATTAAGCACTGGAATCATTCCATTATTTGTTTATAATGTGATCCGTTCTTTTATTGACGCTTTAGGAAAAACGCGCGTGTCGATGATTATTACCTTGCTTGCTTTACCAATTAATATTGCTTTTAACTATTTGCTAATTTACGGAAAATTAGGTTTCCCTGAGCTAGGTGGTGTTGGTGCAGGTTATGCAACGGCAATCACATATTGGCTCATTACCGCTTTTTCAATTTATATTGTTCATAAGGATATCCCATTTTCGAAATTTGCGATCTTTCAAAGGTTTTATCCGGTTTCACTGAAAAAATGGAAGGAAATACTTCTAATAGGTGTACCGATTGGATTTGCAATCTTCTTTGAAACAAGTATTTTTGCTGCTGTTACCTTGCTTATGAGTAATTTTGATACCGTGACAATAGCCGCCCACCAAGCAGCATTAAATTTTGCATCCTTTCTCTACATGATTCCATTAAGTATTTCCATGGCGTTAACGATAGTTGTTGGATTCGAAGTTGGAGCAAGACGGTATAAAGATGCTAAGGAATATAGCTGGATTGGGGTTTTTATTGCTATTTTGCTTGCATTTGTCTGTGGCGTCTTCTTATTTTTGCTTCGTACAGAAGTAGCTGGAATCTATACAAAAGACATAGAAGTACTCAAGCTTACATCGCAATTTTTAATTTTTGCAATCTTTTTCCAGCTTTCAGATGCTATTCAAGCACCCGTTCAAGGTGCTTTAAGAGGGTATAAAGACGTTAACGTCACCTTTATTATGACTCTTGTATCTTATTGGGTTATTGGACTTCCCTTTGGATATTATTTAGCGAACTTTACAAATTGGGGTGCTTATGGTTATTGGATCGGTTTAATTGCAGGCTTAGCGGTTGGGGCAACATGTTTATGTACTAGATTAATATATATTCAAAAGAAGCAGAATAAAATTGAATTAACATCAAATGCAAGTTAACGTAGAAAAGCGGAAGAGAAGGGAATAAGTCATTCTTTCCCTTCTCTTTTCATTTTATCATCTTCTTAATCTCTAAAAAATTTTCCTAATACATCTTTACTTCCCGTAATCGGGATAACACTTCCTGTTATAAAATCGGATTCGTCTTCAACTAGAAAAGAAATTACTCTTGCTACGTCCTCTCCCGTTCCCGGACGCCCTACTGGTGAATCCTTTTCTCTTAACTGAGCAGCCTCTGAAATATCCTTTTCCTTCCACTCACCTGTAATATCTCCTGGACAAACCATATTGGCAGTTATACCATGCTCTGCTTCCTCAATGGCGATGGTCTTTGTCAATGAAGCAACCCCACTTTTAGAAGCAGCAAAAGCAGACCGATATATCCATCCTGGAGCTGTTTCCACTCTATCAAAACCAACAGTAATAATTCGTCCCCACTTATTTTTTCTCATTAATGGAATAATTAGTCTTGATAAGTAAAAGACAGCATTTAAATTGCCGTTAATTAAGTAATCCCATTCCTCGATAGAATAATCCGCCATTGTTTTTCTTCCATGAATATAAGGACCCGCGTTATGGATTAGAATATCTACAGAAGAAAAAGTAGACAAGGCCTGAGAGACGATTCTCTCACAGTCATGTGAATTTGTTATATCCCCTTCGATAATAATATTTTCCGTTCCAAATTTTACACCAAGTTCATTTACAAGCGCTTCAGCCTTTTCTCTGCTATTTCGATAATTAATCGCTAGATGAATACCTTTTTCTGCAAGTTGAAATGCCGTCCTTCTTCCAATTCCCGTTGCTCCCCCCGTTATTAAAGCTGTTTTTGCTTTCACAAACATACCCCTCATTATTAAATGTATTATTAACAATATACTAGTAAGAACCACTAAGATATGCAAATGAAAAGAGTTTATCGATTTGTTTTTTTCTATTCCATTGGATTTCTTTTTAACAGATGGGCTTAAATGAGCATAAGATAAGAGTAAGCAATCTTAATCAGATTTTACTAAGCTCTCTTTGATTCGAAAGGATGGTCGCAAATGTTTCCTTGGAGTCGTTTCCCTTTTAATAAAGACATGAAAAAAATGATGGAGCAAGTGAAGCCAGAGGAAATTAATCATTATATCCAAAATATGATGGGAGAAATGTTGCCCGAACGGATGGAAAGGATGATGCAATCACAAAGCTTTAACGATATAGGCAAACAAAATCCGCAAACCTCATCTGCCATTCCATCTTCAGTATTTGAGACACACGATCATGTTTTTGTTAGATTAGAAATAAAAAATACGGAATGGCTAAAAAACATCAGACTTTACCACACTTCAAATCAAATGATTATCGAGCATATTCCTAAATTCGAAGATAAGCATACTATTACTCTCCCAGCACTTGTTAGGAAGAAAGGTAGTACTGCGCAGGTTAAGGATGACATCCTTGAAATCAAAATTCCGAAAAATATTGATATGCAATACTCAGAAATCGATATTTCGGAAACATGAAAAAGAGCAGTCCCTTTTTTAGGAACTGCTCTTTTTTGAGAAAATCATTTATTTTCCAATAAACATTTGTGTCCAATAATTTCCTTCAGCAATATGACCAACACCAATATGAGTAAAGTTTGCATTTAAGATGTTTTTGCGGTGGCCTTCACTATTCATCCATGCATTTACAACCTCTTCTGGTGAACGTTGCCCCATTGCAATGTTCTCTCCAGCAGTATTGTATGAAATGCCAAATTGCTTCATCATATCGAACGGAGAACCGTATGTTGGGCTATTATGGTCAAAGTAACCTTTCGCTTTCATGTCACTAGATTTTGTACGAGCTACTTTGCTTAAATTTTCGTCAAGCTGTAAAGCTGGAATACCATATTTTGCACGTTCTGCATTTGTTAATTCTACAACCTTTTGCTCATATGCACTTACAGATGAAGATACTGGTGTTGATGGTTGCTGTGTTGGTTGTTGTGTTGGCTGCTGTGTTGATGGTTGCTGCTGAACCGGTTTTTGGACTGGTTTTTGCACTGGCTTCTGCTCAACAGGCTTTTGAGTAGATTGGATATTTTCTATGTTTGAATCCCACTTAATATTAAAATCTTTTAAATATTTTTGTAGCATACTATTTATTTGTTCATAACTAATATTAGTAGATTGAGAATAATATACTTTAACTGGTTGAGGAGTTGGACAATTTGAAGCCGCGTCCGCTTTATTTGCTCCTGGATTCGAAACTAGTAATGCTGCTGCAGCTGCAACTGAGAATAACATTTTTTTGTTCATATATAACTTCCTCCCTGTTATTTAAATGATTAGTTGTTGTCTAACTTGCATAATCATCATAACATGAGGTTTTTTGTAATATTCTTGGTCAAAATATACATTTCTCTATTTCACCTTATCAATTGGTTAACTTTTACAGGATTATTTGGAAGAAAAAATAAGAATAAACCCTTTATTTGCAATGCTTTTTGATTAAAATAACACTGCAATAGAATACTAAGGATAAAAAATGCATTTTTGGAAGACTGCTAAATCAATACCAGATTAATACTAAAACATTGAGGTTGACAGGTTTTTAATCCGACCATTAATTTTACTTTTATTACGGTTTAGTTACATAAAAGAAGGAATAAAGACAATCCATTTTTCACTTTAGATATTAAGAAAAGCAGCCTAAATTGGCTGCTTTCAATGCTGTTCATTATTTTCATCACTATGTTCCTCATGTTTTCCTTCACCCATATCACTTGAAGTTGTATCATCTTCAGGTTCACTTGGTTTGCCAATGACGAATTCTTTTTTCGGCATATTATGCATATTCCGAGCTGTCACATGTGAATAAACATAGTATGTTCCTTCTTCAGAGAAACTTTTCTCTAAGCGGTAAATTCCATTTTCATCATGTTCGACAACAATTTTTTCATGCTCCTCGGCATGAGCACGCCAAATTTCAAATTTCACTTCATCCGCATCTGTTACTTTTTCGGTACCATATGTAACCTTCGCTTCAAAAATAACTGGTTCATTTAATTCAGCTTTTTCAGGATTAATAGTTAATTCTACATCAAGAAACTGTGGCTCTTCATCTATACTTTCTTTGGAGCATGCGGCTGTAAAAATAGTAAATAATAAAAGCATTAATAGTATAATTGGTTTCTTCATAATAGTATAATATTCTCCTTTTTACTCATCATTTATTGTTGGAAGTGTAATTCGTACAGTAGTTCCCACTCCTACCTCGCTTGAAATGCACAATATTCCGCCATGAAGATTAACAAGCTTCTCAGTAATAGCGAGACCAAGTCCACTACCACCATCTTTTCGAGTTCTTGCCTTATTTACACGATAAAAACGTTGCTTAATTTTCTCCAAATCGTCAGGAGGAATGCCTATTCCGGTATCTTTAATTACAATACAGCAGCCTTGATTAACCTTATGGAGAGTAATTTTCACCCCCCCACTTACCGTATAATGAAGGGAATTATCCAAAATATTTTGAAGGACTTGTTCAATCCTTCCTTCATCTCCATTTATGATAATATCAGGATCAAGGTCACAGCTTAGTTTTAAGTTTTTTTCCTTAAATGTCTTGATGTACTTTTGAAGACAATCTTCAATAAGTTGAGCAAGTGGTAGTGGCATTTTTTCTAAGCGATATTCATCAGTATCTAGCTTAGAAAGATCCAGTAGGTCACCAACAAGCCTTTCCATCCTTCCTGATTCCCGATAGATTAAATGTAAATATTTTTTACAATCTTCCTCTTTTTTTACCATACCAGAAACTAAAGCCTCGCTATATCCTTTTACATAGCTAATCGGTGTCCTTAGTTCATGAGAAACGTTTGCGAGAAACTCTTTCTTTCGTTCATCCTCTTTTCTAATTGAATCAGACATATGATTAAATGCATGAGCTAGCTGTCCAATCTCATCTTTTGAATCATTGCTAATAATAACAGAGTAATCGCCCATTGAAACTCTCCCAGCCGCATGCTTCATAGCCACTAACGGTTTTGTTAATCTTCTAATAATAATAGTACCAAAGAAAATCGCAATAATTGAAAAAAGGATTGCGGCTATTAAAAATAAATAGGAAAAGTCTGTCGTGACTTCTGAAATTTTTGCTAGTGGAACGTACAAATAAATAATCCCTTCAAGTCTATTTGCATCCAATAACGGGATGACAACAGCCATGATTTTCCGGTCAAATCTCTCTTCATATCCAATTTTCTTTACTGGATTTCCTTTTAGTAGCTCATCCCTTTCAGAGCCGCTTATTAATGTTTCATAATCAATTTCGAATGGGAGACAAGCACTTAATTCACGTGGGTTATTAACGATAAAGATTTCTGTATCCGTTTTTGTACTATACCATTCTACTTTATCCTTCAGTTCTTCTGATAAAGGTCCACCATTATAATCAGATGCAAGACGAACCCCCTCATCAAGTAAAGACTGCTCGACATTTTCAACATAAAGTTTTTCGTAAAATAAATGAGATAAGAAATACGAATACAGGATTGTGACGATAATTGAAGCCGTAATGATTAGCCATAGCTTTTTTGCGAGACTGTTTGTAACAAATTTCATTGAGCAGGAACCTCGAATTTATAACCAATTCCCCAAACGGTTTGAATATAATCTCCTACTCCAAGCTTCATTCTCAATGTCTTAATATGTGTATCAACAGTCCTTAAACTACCATAGTAATCAATACCCCAAATATGCTCTAGTAACTGCTCCCTGCTTAAAGCTTGAGCATAATGATCGGCAAGAAAAAGTAATAGCTCAAATTCCTTTAAGGTTAAGCTAACGGATTCCTGTTCAACAATAACTGTCCTCGCCATTCGATCAATGACCATTTTTCCTATATGTAAGATATTCTCATCATTTTTTGTACTTTTTGTCCGTCTTAAAACAGCGTTTATTCGAGCAATCATTTCCCCAGGACTAAATGGTTTTACGATATAATCATCTCCACCAAGCTGTAGCGCTTTTACCTTATCCCATTCTTCTCCCTTCGCTGATAAAAATATTATCGGGACTTCTTGCTTCGCCCTAATTCTTGAACAAACTTGGAATCCATCATCTCCTGGCATCATTATATCTAAAAGTATTAAGTCGACAGATGCTTCTTCCAATATTTTATACGCCTCAAAACCGCTACTCGCTAAGAAACATTTAAATCCGGAATTTTCTAGATACATCTCAACAAGCGTTCTCATATCTGCCTCATCATCAATAATCAGAATGTTTATTCTTCCCATCACATTCTCTCCCTTAACACGATTTGAAAAGGTCCGCTGCCAACATTGATTGTTTTTAGTATTTCTAGACTTTTTGGGTCAATAAGATGGATATCATTGCTATCGTAACCCGCAACCAACAAGTATTTACCAGTAAACACCATTTCGAACGGATTTGATCCAACGATAACTGTATCTAATACCTTGCCTTCTTCATTTAGTTTATATAGACTACTTGAGCCGTGACTTAGCACAAATACTTGATTGTTAATACCGAGAAATTTTACTGGCATGAATGGAGCTGGTGTTTTATTTTTCAAGTTTCCTGTCTCTAAATCATAAACATGAATATTTTGTTCAATCTCTGCTCCTTCTCCATGTCCTCCTATCCATATTTCACAAGCATTTTCATTTATCCATGCCCATGCTGCAGACGGGTGTATAGGAAAACCTGATAATTTCTCCTTATTGTTCAAATCAATCACAGTGAGCTGCTCTTTATTGAAACTAAGCACTACAAGTTTTTGTCTCTGTTTTGCTTCTAAAATCGTAAGTGGATTTTGTTCGGTGTTAACTTGCTCTTTTTCTACTCCAAAAATATCAAAAAAGCGGACTTTATTTTGTTTTTGATCTACTAATGCTACTTCACCATTTGTTTCAGTGACAATTCCGTTCACAATCCCCCTACCAGTTTTCCAGCTAGCTATTAATGAGCCCATTTTTAATGAATAAAGGTCTGCTGTTTCTACTTGCTTCCCATAAAGTAAGATTGAATCTCCGTCTGGAAGAATAAGAGCACCAGTATAAGGCTTTTCAAGCTTCCAATTTGCAAGCAATTTTCGGTTTTCGATATCAATGAATGATATCGACATATCCTTTATATTAATAGTTGCAGCAATTGAAATATCTTCTGCAATTGGCGGATAACTTTTTTCTGTACATGATGAAAGAAATAATACAGAAGCAATTACTAAAAGTATTTGAACTGAAAACCGCATACTGTTTCTCCTTGCTATTCCATTATTTTCTAATATCTTACCTTAACAATGTGAAAAAACTGTGAAAAAAACCACAATCTATTAAAAAAATCACATTTCAATCATTATTATTGCTCAATCTCATAATCTATTTTCACATAAATAATGTCGATTTTGCGAAATATATTTGTAATCTCAATTGAAGGGGGCTTCATAATCATGAGTGTACCTTACTGCTGTCCAAATTGTAAGACGAATAGAACTCGTTTCAATATCATTAAACAAGTTCCTATG
>JAEWIG010000426.1 GCA_023387295.1 Bacillota bacterium
GGCTAGAGCAAGAAGGGATTTATCCAAAACACATCATTGAATTTGTTAGTATCGAAGCCATTAAACAATGTGTTATCGCGGGGTTAGGTATGTCTCTACTTCCGAGAATGGTAGTAGAAAAAGAGCTTCATAGTGGCTCACTGATTGAGCTACAAATCCCTTTGAAATTAAACCCTATTTATACAGAAATAGCTTGGCACAAGGATAAAAAAATCCCAACTTACCTAAATGATTTTATTCAAATTGTTCGCAAAGAATATAGAAGCCTCTAGTAAAAATTTTATAAATTCTTTCTTTATTAAAATATTTAAATCTCGAATTAAAATAGAACACCTCCCAATCATAGGAGAGATTGGGAGGTGAGTCTGATAGTAATCAGAATATTATTTTTTTACAGCATGAATAAAATGAATCGTTTCGAAAGCAGATAAATAATCTCTACGATTACTAAAGAATTGCTTATTAATATCAACAGGTGATAAATGTTCATAAATAAGTAATCCTGAGTTTTCCAACATTTTTTCTATTTCATGATAAGAAAAACATGATTTCATTGGCTCGCCACTCGCCGAAGCCATTTGAACCATATTTTGAACTCGATTAGACATTCCTTTTTCTTCAAAAAGTTTGTCGTCTGCATAATCAAAAACGATAGAACTTCCTAATGGAATTTTGCTAAATATTTTACTAAGCAAATTAGTATTTTCCTCTTTTGTTAAATAATACGTAACACCTAAAAGACTAAAGAAAGTTTTTTTGTTAGGCATAAAGCCTTTTTCAATAAGATTTTGCAGATTAAATTCTTTGGTGAAATCCATTGGAACAAAATGAAGATTATCCGGAATATGATAATTAGCATTTTTCAATCTTATCTTTTTAAAGTCCTGTGTGGCTGGATGATCAACTTCAAATATATCTAAGCTGTCCTTTAATTCTGGATTTCGAAAACAAAAGGTATCTAATCCAGCTCCTAGAATGACATACTGTTTAACGCCTAATACTATTTCATGTAACAATATATTTTCACAAAAGGAAGCACGTGCTAAAGGAGTTGGTGAAAGTTGGACTTGTGTAATCCATTTTAAAATTTCATCTGGGCGATCTTGAAACTTCTTAGCAATATCAGGATTAAAAAATTGAATTCCATTCATCATATTTTCACGAACATCTTCAAACTCTTTTTCGGTAATTAAATCTTTTGCAATAAGATCGTCAAAGATTTTGGGTGAGTCAAATTTACTATGGTATGCTCGACCAAACGCTGATATTAAGGAAGTTAAGCTTGATTCATTTTTTTTCATACACTAATCCTCCTATATAAAAAAATAAGATTCTCCTGGCTAGGAGAATCTTATTATACATAGAAATATTTTTAGTGCAAATTATAGCATAAATAAATAAATTTGTCAATGAAAATAACCTTCTTAATAACGACCAAAAATTTCCTTCTTTATTAATCCTTTTTATTAAACTAACTCTAACCATGCAACCGCTTCGCAATGCATTGTCTGTGGAAACATATCTACCGGTTGTACCTCTACTGTCTTATAGCCACCATCTTCTAAAATCCGTAAATCCCTTGCTAATGTTCCTGGGTTACAGCTGACATAGACGACTTTCTTTGGCTTCATAGCAATAATTGTTTGTAAAAGTGCTTCATCACAGCCTTTTCTTGGCGGATCGACGACTAATACATCCGCAATATTGCCTTCCTCATACCATTTCGGGATCACTACTTCTGCTTCTCCAACAGCAAATTCAGCATTTGAAATTCCATTGAGCTGTGCGTTTCGTTTTGCATCTTCAATCGCTTCTGGAACAATTTCAACCCCGAATACTTTTTTCGCCTTTTGGGCGAGGAATAAGGAAATGGTTCCAATTCCACAATAGGCGTCGACTACGTTTTCTGTTCCGCTCAAATTTGCATATTCCAAAGCTTTTTCATAAAGCACCTTTGTCTGTTCTGGATTGACTTGATAGAAGGAGCGAGCTGAGATCGCAAATTTAATGTCACCAATATAATCATAGATGACCTCTTCTCCCCATAAAACGTTTGTCTTATCGCCGAAAATGACATTCGTTTTATTTGAATTCACATTTTGAACAATCGATTTGACACCTGGAATTCTAGAAATGATCTCCTCAATGATTTTATTTTTATGAGGTAAATCATTCGTTCTCGTAATAAGGACAACCATCACTTCACCCGTCACGAGCCCGTAGCGTGCCATGATATGGCGGAGATCCCCTTTATGTCTGCCCTCATCATAAGCACGAATACCATAGCGGCTACATATATCAATTACCGCTTGAACAACCTCATCATTTTTTTCCTGCTGAATGATGCATTCTTTCATGTTTATTATTTGATGAGAGCGCTGCTGATAGAAGCCACCAATAAGGCCTCCTTCTTGCTCTCCGACAGGTACTTGAGCTTTATTGCGATAGCGCCAAGGATTTTCCATTCCAAGAACAGGATGTACTTTCACCTTATCAAGCTTACCAATTCGCTCTAATACATCTCGAACTTGCTTCTCCTTTGCTTTCAACTGACCCTCATAGCTCAAATGCTGTAGCTGACACCCTCCGCATTCTTTAAAAATCGAGCACGAAGGCTTAACTCGATATGGACTTTCCTCATATATTTCAACAAGCCTGCCAAAACCATAGCCTTTATTGACTTTAATGACTTTGATTTTTGCCTTTTCACCTGGAAGGGCATTCGGTACAAAGAGCGGATAGCCATCCACCTTGGCAACACCTGCTCCATCATGGGTTAAATCTTCAAATATTACTTCTATATAATCATTTTTTTGTACTGGTAATGTTCTGCTCATTGTTTTCTTCCTCAACATTTATT
>JAEWIG010000029.1 GCA_023387295.1 Bacillota bacterium
CGCTTCCGGCTATTCGAGCAAAACGGAAGTTGTAGCGGTACTGGGTACGATAAAGAACGCAAAGCTTTCGCACTTGAACACGCTGACAAGCCCCTTGCTGAAAGGCTAGAACTCTTTACAAATACCTTTGGCAGAACAGCCGTTTTGAATGATGATAATACATTCACAGTCACTTTTGCCTGTAACCATGGATACTACAAGCATGCGCCAAAAGGAATGTTTCGATTCCCGGCATCATTTGAAACATATTTTGAAAGATGCGCAGGTGGGCGTTTATATGAATACCAAAAAGCATTGGGAATAAAACTGAAGATTAAGTCAGTTGATGTGTCTCCCCTTAGCGAAAATACTGTAAACCCCGTTGTATTTACGTTTGAGATAGTGGATTGATAACAAACATATTTTGGGAAAAACATGAATCTCATGAAAACAAAATCCGATATAGGATTGACTGCTATTGTGATTGAAAGCGAAGAATTAAATCCTTCGTTATCCATGCCATTAAAGAAATAGAAGTTGTTGAACGAACAGGGAGCAGACCAAAAATCATGCTCCCCCTTTGTAGCAGTAATAAATTAATTAACAATCTTCAGCTTTATAATGGTGCAAGGGTGGTGGAATTAACCATCCTTTTTCTTTATTTAATCGTAGAACTTTAGCTCCAAGTGCTGCCGTTTGAACATGAAACTGACCGAACATCATAGCGATGTCTTCTCGAATGCATTGCCCCATAATTGTACTACACGCGACTAATCCTGCTGCAATGCCCGCCGAAAGCATTGCAGCTATTTCAGGGTCTGCAAAACGTGCTCCAGCTGGAATGTCATCTAAGCAAGCTTTAGGTCGATCAGGAGGTGTTGGAGGTAATCCAATTCCATTTGCTTTTAATAAAGTTTCAATTTGCTTGATTTCTTGTTGTCCACCCTGAATAGCTTCCTCAAGTAATTTTTTCAAATCTTCATCACCTGCATGATTTAGGTAAGTTTGATAACCTGCAACGGCCCCTTTAGCTGTTAATAAAAACGACCATGTGCTAAATACTTCCCCATAATGCATGGGTTCATCTGTTGGATTTCCACTTAAAATTCCCATTGTAATCCTCCTAATGAAATTCATAATGAGTGCCACCTTTCTTAAAAGCACATGTTTTATATTTCTCAATCCATTGATATTAATTCATTAGATTTTTTTGTAAGTTTATTAAAAGGGATAAGTTCACCAACCAAAAGTCGTTATGTATTTAACTAGGTTAAATAGTAAAACAAGGTTGTGTTGTTATGTTTTTCTTATTCAAGTGAAGGATCAGGTTTGTGGAATACGGAATTAAAATCTTTTTTAGTTTTTTTACTTTATAAACAGTGAAGTGCTTAAAAGTGAGTAACTACTCACTTTTTTATTGAAGAGAAGTCAGCTTAGAATTATAATAAATATGAGTGATTAAACACTCACTTTCAGGAGGAGGACTAAAAGATGAGCGAAACTAATATTATTCAAGTTCAAGAAGTAACGAAAAGTTTCGGCAAGAAAGTGGTATTGAAAGATATCAACTTTGATATTAAAAAAGGCCATATCTATGGTTTTATTGGACCTTCGGGAGCTGGGAAAACTACCTTAGTTAAGATGATGGTTGGGATGGATGTTCCAGATCAAGGTTCGATTTATTTATTAGGTGAAAAAATGCCCAATTTAAATATCTTACAGCAAATTGGCTATATGGCACAATCTGATGCGTTATATACAGCTCTTACAGGTAAGGAAAATCTTATGTTTTTCGCATCGCTATTTAAATTAGATAAAACTGAAAAACAGCAACGTATTACCTACGCAGCTGAATTAGTAAACTTAACAGCAGATCTGAATAAAAGAGTATCAGCTTACTCAGGAGGTATGAAACGTCGATTATCTCTCGCAATTGCTTTAATTCAAAACCCGCAAGTTCTAATATTAGACGAACCTACTGTGGGAATAGACCCTGAATTAAGATTAAGTATTTGGAATGAGCTGTTACGATTGAAAAATGAGGAAGGAAAAACCATTATTGTAACGACTCACGTAATGGATGAAGCAGAAAAATGTGATTACATCGCGATGGTTAGAGATGGTTCAATTATAGCAACTGGCACACCTCTTCAATTGAAAGAACAATATGAGGCTAATAGTTTAGATGAAGTATTCTTAGTTGCAGGGAGGAAAGGACAATGAGAACTGTAGCACTTATTAAGAGAATTTTATTGCAAATATTTAGAGATAAACGTACATTGGCTCTTCTCTTTGTAGCTCCGTTATTAATATTAACATTAATGAACCTGGTTTTTAATGGAAATACCGTTAATCCTGTTTTGGGAGTTGCAAATGAGAATCAGCAGATCATCGGAAAATTAGAGGAAGCCGATATAGTAGTAAAAGAATTTAACAAAGTTTCGAATGTTAATGAAACAATATTAGATAAAGATTTAGATGGCTTTTTACAAGTGGAAGGCGATAAATCAACATTAACATTACTTAACGATGATCCTACAATAGCGAAAAGCTTAGAAATGAAAGTAAAGCAAATTTATAGTAAAGAAGCACAATTAAAACTAATGGGAGCAAGCGGAATACCGAGCCAACTCCCTTCACAGGATTCAATGAAAACCAACTTTGTGTATGGTAGTAGTGATACGGAGCTTTTTGATACCTTTAGCCCTATTTTAGTTGGTTTCTTCGTGTTCTTTTTCGTTTTCTTAATCTCTGGCATTGGCTTATTAAATGAAAGAACAACTGGAACGCTAGAACGTTTATTAGCAACGCCAATTAAAAGAGGTGAGATTGTCACAGGATATCTTATTGGTTACGGTTTATTAGCATTAATCCAGACTGTGATTATTGTATTGTTTGCGGTCAATGTGCTAGATATGGTTTTAGTTGGATCCATTTGGAATGTTATTTTAATCAATGTAATCGTAGCACTTGTGGCTTTGTCACTAGGAATATTATTATCTACTTTCGCAAGCTCGGAGTTCCAGATGGTTCAGTTCATACCGATCATCGTTGTGCCACAAATATTCTTTTCAGGTATTTTTTCTATCGAGGGAATGGCGGAATGGCTACAAATATTCGCGAATTTTATGCCGTTGTATTATGCAGCAGATGCGTTAAAAGGAGTTATGTACGAGGGGTTAAGTTTATCAGACATTAGTAGTAATTTATATATCTTGTTGGCTTTTGCAGCAGTGTTTATCGTCTTAAATCTGTTTGCTCTGAAAAAGTATCGTAAGCTATAATACATTAACGATATAGTGTTAAGCAAAGATGGTGAATGAAATGGTAAATAATAATCTATTGGCTGAAATGGCTAAAATCCTTGAAAAATCTAATAAGCAAACGGTTAAACAAAAGAAAATTATTGAGGTTGCGATAGCTACTTTTGCGGAAAAAGGATATTCAAATACATCAACGTCTGAAATAGCCAAAAAAGCAGGTGTAGCAGAAGGAACCATTTTTAAGCATTATGGAACGAAGGAAAATTTATTGTTATCTATAATGGTACCTTTCTTAAAAGATATTTTTCCTACGATGGCAGATGAACTCATTCGCGAACTAATGAATGATGAATGTTCATTTGAAGAATTTTTAAGAGCTCTTTTAACAAATCGTGTTACCTTTCTTTCTGAAAACAGAGAAATATTTCAGGTATTCATAAAGGAAATGATTTATAAAGAGGAACTCAAAAATGAATTACTTCCCTATATTTTAGAAGTTGCGTCTTATCGCCTAGTAAAAGTGTTTGGGGTATTTAAACAACGTGGTGACATTAAAGACATATCAAATGAAGTCATTCTTAAAATGGTAAGCACAGTCATAAGTGGATTCTTTATTTCTAACTTTGTATTGTTAAATAAACAATCCATTAGTGAAGAAGAAATTGAAGAAGTCGTTTTTTTTATACTAAATGGGCTTGGGCAATCTTCTTAATAAAAGGATTCTTTCAGAACAGGAAATACCAAACAGGGGGGGAAGAGTTAAACAAGGTGTTGCAGCGGCAGCATCTTTTTTGTTGTGCAAACGGACAGATTAGCATTCCTGTAGATCGTTAAATATCAGGTTTGAAAAAAATAGAGCCCCTCAGTAAGATACGAGTATAGAGTCCAATCTAACTCAGAGCCTTAAGGAGGAAGCCCTAGTATGAATTTTAAAATGCAAGACAAGCAAAATCAACTAATAGAAAGAATTTCTGATACATATCTTATCATTGGTGTGGATATCGCTCAACAACTACACGTCGCAAGAGCAGTTAACTTCCGTGGAATTGTAGTAGGGTTGCGCCTCAAACGGTCCATATTCTTGAAGGATAAATTGTATACCGAAAAGATTGTGTAAAAATGTACTGTCCAAGATAAAACAAATAAAAACGCTTGCATTTTTGATGAACAAGGGAATGTGATTGAAAAAGTCAATGTAGTTTACAATAGTAATGCAGCTGATTTTAATTTTGTCATTAACATTTAATTTATTTGTCAGATTTAATGTTCTAACAATATGGAGGAGATTATTTTGCAAGATTACGTTTTAGGGACACTTTATGGAATGGCAATTGGAGATGCCATGGGAATGCCCTCTGAGTTATGGAGTAGAAGAAATGTAAAAGAGTACTTTGGGAGAATAGATACATTTTTGGATGGACCGGAGTCAAATAATGTTGCTTGTAACTTTACAAAAGGACAATACACGGATGACACTTCTCAGGCCTTGTTGATTTTAGATGCTCTTATTAGTAATCAATTTCAACCCGAAGATAGTAAGATTGCTTCTGCTTTACTGGAATGGGCAGATCGCATTAATGCTTTTGAAAATAATATTTTAGGACCAAGTTCAAAGGCAGCTTTATTAGCAGTAAAGAATGGAGAAGATCCGTCCGCTATTACAGCATTGGCGGAAACGAACGGAGCAGCAATGCGAATTCCTCCAATAGGTTGTTTATTTAGTCCAGATAATCCTGAAGCATTAATAGATTATGTTTGGAAAGTCAATAAAGTCACCCATGCATCAGATGTTGCAATTGCAGGTTCTTCCATGATTGCAGGAGCAGTCAGTGCTGCTATAAATCAACAAACTTGGGATGACATTATGGCATATGTAATGAATATTTATGATAAAGCCATTTTATATGGGGCAGAAACTTACAGTGCGTCTTTAAAATCACGGTTAGAGCTGGGCTTACATTATGCTGAAAAATTTGCGAATGATGAAGAAGCATTTTCTTCTCATATTTATCATGTAATTGGTTGTGGTGTATTAACAAGTGAGTCTGTTCCTGCAGCATTAAGCATTGCTTATTATGCTAAAACTGTTGAGCGATGCGCTTTATTATGTGCAAACATTGGCGGCGACACTGATACAATCGGTGCTATGGCAACAGCAATATGCGGAGCAAAACAAGGTGCATCTAACATAGACGAAAATTTAATCAAGCAAATTGATGAAAGTAATCCAGTAAGGTTCCGTGATTATGCTGATCAAATTTTATTATATCGAAATAAAATAATTGGGGGCTATTAATAGGATTATTTTTGGCACTTATTTATAGCCATATTGCCTTTGCTATTTTACGATTCATCTTTTATAAGGAGGAAATCTCTGGTGAAGACAAACCTAAAGTCGGATAAAAAGATATTAATTATCGGGGCAGTTGTTATTGATAAGGTGATCCATATTAACAAATTGCCTCAAACTGGTGAGGACGTGACTGGCGTACATGAGAATACTTTTGTTGGAGGATGCGCCTATAATGTACAGCAAGTAATCAATCATTTTGGTCTTACGAACACATTATTTACACCGATAGGAAATGGTCCTTATTCACAGATTATTAGAGAGGACCTAACAAAAAAGAAAATACCTCTCGTAATTGAAGAAGATTTCAAAGATAATGGGTGGAATATATCGTTTGTAGAAGAAGATGGTGAAAGGACATTTTTGACTGTTCCGGGAATTGAAGCATGTTGGAAGGATGATTGGTTTGATCGTATTAATCTTCCGGAATATGATTTCATTTATTTGTCAGGTTATGAACTTGAAGGACCATCAGGTGAAGTAATAACTGAACAGTTACTAAATAAAAAAGCATCTAATGCAAAAATTATTTTTGATCCAGGTCCAAGAATGGCTTTTATTTCTGACACGGTTATGACATCTATATTAAATGCTGGGACAATAGTCCATTGTAATAAAAGTGAATTACTCACTTTATATCCTAATGAATCCATTGAAAAAGCTGCAGAAAAATTACATTCCCTGACAGGAGAAGCTGTTATCGTTACATTGGGTAAGGATGGTAGCTATGTCCTTGATAAAGATAAAGCTTGTTATCTTGATATTAAAAAAGTTCAAGTTGTAGATACCATTGGTGCTGGGGATTCGCATACAGGCGCATTTATTAGTGGACTAGCAGCTGGATTAACGATAGAGGATGCATGTCGACTCGGTAATGAAGTCTCTGTAAAAGTTGTTCAACAGTCAGGTGGTACATTTACTGGCTAATTTAACTGAAAATAGCCAACAATTCTCCCGCTTAAATAAGTAGCTTCTTATCACCTAGTAAAAGTAATTGAGGTTTTTAAACAACGGGGTGACATGAAAGACTTACTAAATGAAGTCATTCTAAAAATGGTAAGCACAGTAATAAGTGGATTCTTTATTTCTAACTTTGTTTTGTTAAATAAACAATCCATTAGTGAAGCTGAAATGGAAGAAGTCGTTTTTATCCTAAATGGACTTAGGCAATCTTCTATCAGGCATTTTAGCTGCTTAATAACGTATTCATTTGTTTGACTAGTCTAAGTCTGTGGAATTGGAGCGGGAAAAAATGGGGTGATTAGGTGAAATCAAAAAGCTATTCTTGGAAAAGCTATGTTTTTATATTTGTAAGTGTAATGGTTACAACGCTTATATTTTTGTTAGATATAATTGGTCGAATAACAGAAGAACGTCTATCAGGGGCTGTGATTCTCCTTATACTGATAGGTGATCTTGTTTCGATTATAATGGCAATCATAACCTTTACAACCAAATACGAAAAAAGACTAATACCCGCTATAGCTATTATTTTTACTGTTTTGAATACTGGTGTAATTATTTTCTTTTTATGGTTCGGTTCAAAGTTTGTTTAGGAAGGAATCTATTTGCTTTCCAAATGGAAAGCAGCATAATAGAAACTTTGTTTTATGACAATTGATTTTTTAAGGATGTATAGAGGGTAAGGAGAAAATTGGAGGTACACAATGAAATCTCAGAGCATGAAAAGACACTTTATAACACTAAAACAACAAAGAGACAGTCTTTTTCCGAAACTTCAATCATTATCAATGGCACAATTGTGGGAAAGACCTGAAGAAAATAAATGGTCTATTGGAGAATCAATTTATCATTTATTTTTAATTACAAAAATGGTGCGAGTTGCAGCAATCATAACCATTCCATGTACAAAGTTATATGCACGAATGACGAGAAACAAACCATTTGATCGTGATATACATGATATTTATCAAGAGTATAAAGAAAAACATGGGAAAGGTATGAAAGCGCCATTTATTTTGAATCCACCAAATAAAATTTATAATACTATGGACTTTAATCAATTAAATCAACTTCTAATGGATGAAACTTCAAAAGTATCGAAACTAGTAAAGGATATTGATGAAGATATCGCAGGACATATCATCTTTTTGGACCCTTTAGCAAATTATCCTAATCTTATTCAATCGATTCAACTTTTAGCTATACATGAAGCACATCATTTTAGAATCATTCAGAAGGAACTAGAAACAATTCAATAAGTCATTCTTCCACGATCGGACGCAAACCTTTAACAATGATAGCGTTCATTTTCCATTTAAGGGCAAGATTGTTGTATAAGGTCATTGTAAAAATTCTATATGAGAGTGGGGTAATGAAATGGATAACGTATGAAAGCCGTGAACAGATGTGGAGCAATGCCATTCCGTATGGAGGTGTTTATGTAGCAGAAGGCAATGAGGGAATAATAGTTGGTTTTTCTAAAGGTGATAAGGAAAGAAGCGGTAACTATAATGGGTATGATGGGGAGTTATATGCCATCTATATTTTGAAAGAATATCAGGGTAAAGGTATTGGAAAGGCCCTTGTTAAACCAATCATAGATGAAATTAAAGGAATGGGATTAAACTCTATGCTTGTTCTTGTATTGGAAGAAAATAATTCTCGTCAGTTTTATGAATCTCTTGAAGGTAGCATAATAGATACTATTGAAGTGGAGATTGGCGGAAAGAAACTTACCGAACTTGTATATGGTTGGGAAGATATTAGCGATATATTTTAATTTTACTTTTGGAGGACAAGGAACAAATCCCTGCCCTTAGCAACATTTCACTTCATTAATTCATTTTTTCAATATTAATTTGCACAGATCCATCTTGATGGATTACCCCATACAGTCTTTTTTCATGAATCCAGCCACCGTAGCCTTTTATGCCATCATTTGTCTGTAAGTGCTGGTCTGGATTTTCTACTTTAATGGAATAACGGATCGAATATATTTTACTGCCATCTTCGTTTAAATGGCTGAAGCGGAAATCATCAATAATGAAGCTTTCAAAATTGTTTTCCCCTAAAGTTTGCCAAAGCTCGGTTTTTAATGCTTCCACATCAAGTGGAATGAGCGGATCTTGTGTTGATTGTAACCAATTTGCCCATTTAGCGAGATTTCCTTCGAACGTAATGTAGGCTTCATGAACCTCAGGATAGGAGAAAACTGTATCAAGTAAAGGTCGTAACAATTCCCCGCTTTCATGTGTTGTAAGACCTCCAATATCTTCACTAAAATTTTTCAAGGAAATCACGACGGTTCCCTTATCATCAATATTAACTCCAAGAACTGAATCTATCATTTTTTCATCAAAAGTAATGTTTGGATGTACCCCAGAAAAAAGTTCATTTAAGTCATTTTGAAGCTCGACAAAAGGCTTGCCAAAAGAATCTAAATCAAAGACGATGTCCTCTTCAATACCACCTAGTTGTTCAAGTACAGGTGCTTGCAACTCTACCTTTTTCTCCGTTCCATTTACCTCATATTCAATTTCTAGCTTGCGAGAATCATCAGTGGAGATGAAGCTAACGATAACTTGAAGGACAATTTGCTCATTTCCAAGCAATGTCGCTTCTTCAATTGGGGAAAGGGAACCGATTGTATCATAAGTATAAATACCTTCCTCCTGAAGATGATGAGTGCCGAAAAAGGCATATGATATGCCATTCGTATTGCCAGCAATTTTCATGTTTTTAATCCGTACGGCTTCATCTCCTGTCCAATTGAGCGGGAGGATAATATAAAACAACTTATTGTTTTCAAGCGAGTATGTTTTATTTGATGGTAGTTGAAAGTCGCCTTCTATTACAGAAACAGAAGATGTATTTTCATTGTCATCTGATTGAAAAAGAACAAAGAGTAATAGAACAGCAGCAAATGCTGAGAATAGTATTGTCAGATGCCATCTTTTTTCACGTAGCATTCCTTTCTCTCCCTTATGAGTATTACTTATTTGACACATGTTTTTTCTAAAAGGTTTCATGTTTTGGGAATTTTGTATGTTATATACAAAATTTATATATTTATACTTTTTATCCAATTTAACTAAGTGTAACATAGAATTATTAGAAAATTTCTGACGAGATTTACAGATGGACTGCAATGAGTGCAAAGGATATTTTTGAAAAAGGAAAATATATTGAACACTATAAGTCAAAAACGTAAAGGGGATAGTAAATGAAAACAGTAAAAGTTATTCACTATGACGCATTCAGCACAGAACCGAACAAAGGGAATCCTGCAGGAGTCGTTTTAAATGGTGATGATCTAACAGATAAGGAAATGCAAGAAATAGCCTTTAAAGTAGGATTTAATGAAACGTCCTTTGTTGTTAAGTCGGAAGTAGCAGATATCAGAATACGCTTTTTCACACCAGGACATGAAATGAATTTATGTGGTCATGGTACTATGGCGACTATTTATGCGTTACTATCAAATGGATTTTTTATGGGAAAAGATGCTTTAACGATTGAAACGAGAGCTGGAATTTTACCAATAAAGATAAATAAAGAATTAGATAATGAAATCCAAATCACGATGAAACAAGCTTCACCACAATTTATAGAATATAAGGGTTCAAAGAAAGGGTTAGCTAACTCAATTGGATTACAAGAAGCTGAAATAGCTGATGATTTGCCAATTTTATATGGAAGCACAGGAATTTGGACATTATTAGTGCCAATAAAAAATCTAACAGCATTTCAAAAAATGAAGCCGAATAATGAGATATTCCCTACAACTCTTAAAGAAATGCCCAAGTCATCAATTCATCCATTTTGTATGGAAACGTATGATCCAAATGCACATATGCATGCAAGACATTTTTCATCACCATATTCAGGTACTATTGAAGACCCAGTAACTGGAACTGCATCTGGAGTTATGGGAGCTTATTATGCCCAATACATCAATCCTAAATTTGAAAAATGCTTAAATCTCGTTATAGAACAGGGTTTTGAAATTGAAAAAGATGGCAGAGTTAAGGTGCAAGTTATAAGGAACGAAGATAACTTTGATATTGAAATAAGTGGGACAGCGGTATTCGTAAGGGAAATTGAAATACTAATCTAATAGGAGGCTGCTGTTTCATATGAAATTAGTGAATATCAATCTACAAGAACGGATGAAGTATTATCGTGTATCCGGTTTAAGCATTACATTGATTAATCAAGGTCAAATAAGTATGACGGAAGGTATTGGAGTTCTTGAAGAAGGGACTTCAAGAGGAGTAAGCCAACAGTCTATTTTTAATGCTTGTTCAATTAGTAAATTTCTTACATCAATGCTCGTTCTTAAATTAGCAGAGCAGGGTATTCTCAATTTGGATGAAGATATGAATAAGAAACTCATATCTTGGAAGATTCCTGATAGTAAATTTACTCAATCAAGAAAAGTAACATTACGTACATTGCTTAGCCACCAATCAGGAATAATTGATCCTGAGGGGAGCTTTGGCGAAATAGGTTTATCTAATAATATACCTAGAATAGTGGATTTATTAGGAGGGAGAACACCTTATTGTAAAGAACCAATAAAAGTTTCATATGAGCCTGAAAGTGACTTTCAATACTCAGATGCAGGTTATTGTGTTATTCAGCAAGTCATTGAAGATATTATTGGTAAGCCCTTTGAGATAGTTATGCAGGAGCATATCTTCAAGCCATTAAATATGGATAAAAGTTTCCTGGTTCAAAGTATACAAGATATAAAGGACAAAGATTTTTCATGTGGGCATAATAAAAATGGAACTATAGTTGATGGTAAATATCCAATATATCCTTATTTATCTGCTGCAGGACTTTGGACAACGTCTGTAGACTTAGCTAAATTAGTAATGGAATTAATGAATTCCTTAAAAGGAAATAGCAAGATAGGTCTATCTAAAGGAAAAGCAAAAGAAATTATTACCTCAAAAAGTTGTAAAGAATGGGCTGGGCTTGGAATTTTTTTAGAAGGTACGGGACAAAACATTGAAATATCATCACTTGGCTGGGGCAAAGGTTTTCAATGTATGATGGTCGCATATCCATATTTAGGGACTGGTGCTGTAATTATGACGAATACTGATCTAGGCACTCATCAAATGAAGGGGTTAATTGGTGAAATTTATAAATCTCTTAAGCTATAAATTATTTTAATTGAAAATATTAAATTTACGGAGATGACAGAATGTTAAAAGAAAAACAAACAGAGCAGGTAAGCAATAATGGCTTTTACATAAATACCGACAAGAATCTATTAGATATAGAAGTTATATATAACTATTTAAGCGAAGAATCTTATTGGCTAAAAGGTATTTCGAAAGAATTAGTTATTGCTTCAATTGAAAATTCAATTCTTTGTTATGGAATTTATGAAGGAAATCCAATGATCGGTTCTTCGAAGCAAATTGGTTTTGCTAGAGTTGTATCTGACCTTGTAAGATTTTCTTGGCTAGGTGATGTTTTTATTCTTCCTGAATATAGAGGTAAAGGACTTAGCAAATGGTTAATGAGTGTCATTACCGAACATCCAAATTTAAAAGGAACTAATTTTCATCTTGCTACTAGGGATGCTCATTCTCTTTATGCACAATATGGCTTTAAGCCATTAGATAACATTGAAAAAAGAATGGCTAGACCTTTTGATTGGGATGCGATTTATAGCGGATATGAAAGGAAGGATTAATATGCTTTCACAAATAAAACAAGCTTGTTGGTCCTCCAGAAGAGACAAGATATCCTGAATTGGTTTTAATTGAAAGCTTCTTTAAGCATGGAGCATCTTTGCATTGGAATGAAAAAAATAAAAAGGGCTGAAAAAAATATGGAGGCTGAGGAAAAATGAAGTTTATCGATAGGATAGTAGATAATAATGGAACGAACATTCATTATATTGACAATAATATTGAGCATAACGATGAACTACCGTTTGTCATTATTCCTGGATTATCTGAATCAGCAGATTATAGGGAGAGTTTCTTTTGAATATAGTGTTTTTAATAATCATCATATTGTCTCTATTCGCTTCTACATTAAGTTCCTTATGGATATTAAAAAAGAGGAAAAACAAATGGTTGGGATTGTTAAATGCCTTTATTGTTAATTCGCTTATTTTATCCATAGCGACAATTTCTCTTTATAAAACAGATATTCAAACATTCCATAAACAGACAGACGGTTTATTTGGTAGTTTAGGTATATTAGTTTTAGTATTTTTTATTCCAATCATCACGTACATTAACTATTTTATTATGAAATTTAAAAAGAAGAATAATTCCTCCTAATGTATAGAATTCCGCCACAATTTTTTACAAAAAATGTAGCGAAGTGTTGATAGCTTTCACCTTGGCTCTTTTATATATTTAGATATATAAGGAGATGGAAAATATGATTGGTATGAATATTCGTATTTTACGTAAAAAGCTTAAATTAAGTCAGGAGCAATTAGCTGAGAAAGTAAACGTATCTAGACAAACAGTAACCAAGTGGGAGAATGGGGAAAGTTTTCCTGATATTTATATATGCAAGATACTAGCTGATATTTTTCAAATAACCTTGGATCAATTATCCAGTAATATGAGTGAAGAAGAGGTTAAACATCTAGGCCCAAAGGGGAAGCAATTTTTTGGTGTTGTGAAGGTGGGAGAACGGGGACAAATTGTGATTCCCAAACAAGCGCGTGAAATGTATCAGATTCATGCAGGTGATAAACTTGTAGTTTTGGGAGAAGACGCGACAAAAGGAATTGCCATCTTAAAAAGTGAGAGTTTTTTAGAATTTGCAGAGTTGATCAGGAAAGCCGAAGTGACGGGGGATGAGCAAGAATGAGCAAAATCGTTTTTTTTTCGATACCCGCACATGGTCATACCAATCCGACTATTCCAGTAGTAACTGAGTTAGTAAATAGAGGCCATCAAGTTTGGTATTATTCCTTTCTAGAATTTAAAGAGAAAATTGAATGCGCTGGTGCTACATTTATTGCTTGTGATGATTTTTTGCCTAAAGCCTCACAAAAAGAATTAGACCGTAAGATAGGCAAGGATTTTGCGGCATTAATTGAAATGATTGTCGATACTACCGTTGCTTTGGATGAGAAGGTATGTAAGGATTTAAGAGAAATTCAGCCGGATTGCGTTGTTTCTGACTCTTTATGCTTTTGGGGAAAATTATTTGCTGAGAAACTAGAAATTCCATATGTTTGTTCAACCACTACCTTTGCTTTCAATCAGGATACAGCGAAACTGATGAAAAAAAGCTTCAAGGAACTTTGGAAAATGATTGTGGGAATGCCACGAATTAATAAAAAAATGCAGTTGCTTAAAAATCATGGTTATAACGTAGGGAATTTTATCTCGATTGTTCAAAACGATAATGAAACGGACACCGTTGTTTACACGACGGAAGAATTCCAGCCAATGGCGGATACCTTTTCTAAACGATACGCCTTTGTCGGACCATCTATCAGGAAGTCACTGCCAACACAGAATGATAATATGGATAAAAAGATCGTCTACATTTCCCTTGGAACGATTCTAAATCAAAATCAGGATTTTTACCAAAATTGTTTTAAAGCATTTAGTGATAAGAACTATCATGTTGTGATGTCAGTTGGTGATAAAACGAAGATCTCTTCACTTGGCAGCATACCAGACAATTTTACAGTGAAAGATTCCGTAGATCAGATATCGGTATTGCAGATAGCGAATGTATTTATTACCCACTGCGGCATGAATAGTGTGAATGAAAGCCTGTATTTTGGAGTTCCGATGATTTTATTTCCGCAACATAGCGAACAAGGAATAGTGGCTAACCGGGTTGCTGAATTAAATGCAGGATTAAAATTGAAAAGAAAGAAGCCAAAAAATCTGGCAACAGCAGTAGCTGAGGTCCTGGGGAATCCGATATATCTAAAAAATGCACAGAGACTGTCAGAATCTTTTCGAAAAAGCGGTGGTGCGGTAGAAGCAGCGGATGTAATTCTAGCTAAAATTAAGAGGGATTAAAGCGGAAAATCGAAACGAAACATGTTAGGGAGCTAATTTTCCTCGGCATGCTGTAGCTCCCAATCACTATCATTTACTTTCCGCTACATTAATCCAATAAGAAGATAAATGGCGGTTCCCCAAATAAACAGGGCGGAGCATTTATTGAATATTTTAATTAAACTTCCTGTACCATCTAATTTCTTCATGACTGTTCCCGCAAGTGTTAACCCAAAGAACCAAATCCAAGATACTGTAATACATGCGATTATAAAATATATTTGTTCTGTTCCAACATATTTTAATGCGCTTGTCCCAATAACACCGACAATATCTAAGATGGCATGAGGATTTAATAAAGAAACGGATAAAGCGAAGATGATTTGTTGACGGATTGGTATTGCTTTATTCGTTTCAGTCGTTGCTGGTTCAGAGCGCCAAATAGCATATCCCATATAAAGTAAGAACAAAATCCCAGCAATCATTAGGATAAGTCGTAGCCATTCAAATTGTAAAACGATTATAGATAGCCCAAAGACAGCTAAAAGAATTAAAAATGTATCACAAAGTGCAGCTGTAATAGTTGCCGGAAGTGCTCGAAGGAGATTTGGTTGTGTGGCTCCTTGTGAAAATACAAATACGTTTTGCACCCCTAAAGGTAAAATGAGGCCGAATGCTAAAATTATTCCATGAAGAATAGCTTCCATGTAGTCAACTCCCTTTCAATTACTATCGTACTATGATACAACTAAAAGAAAACAACCAATTGGATGGTTTTTTATCCACCCAATTTAGGAGGGAATTGATGAAGTGGAAACCAAACCGCCATTCTCATTTGACCATCCAAGAGCAAATTGTAGATTGGATCAAATCTCGTATTGAACAAGGGGATTGGACTGTTGGCACCAAGATTCCTACACAGCGTCAATTAGCAACACAATTTAATGTGAATCGAAGCACCGTGCAACTTGCACTTGATGAATTAAGGGCAGATGGTTTTCTCGATTCAAAAATGGGATCTGGGGTATTTGTGACCAATAATTCGTGGAATGTCCTTTTGAACAGAGCTCAACCGAATTGGCAGCAACATATTAAATCAAGTATTCATAAACCAAACTACCATACGATTCAACTCATCAATGAATATGAGCAAATCGATCATATCATCCGTCTTGGAACAGGTGAATTATCACCGGAACTACTCCCAACAAAAGAAATTGAACAGTCATTAAAAGCGATTTCCCTGGAACCAAAAGCAATTGGCTATTCATCACCACAAGGAAGTGAAAAGCTTCGGGGGATTTTATGTAAGTATTTAAAAAAACGAGGTATTCAAGCAGCACCAGAGAACATTTTAATTGTTTCAGGTGCACTTCAAGCACTTCAATTAATTGCAGTTGGACTATTAGAAGAGGAATCCGTTGTCTTCCAAGAACAACCTTCGTATTTAAATTCAGTGCATCCCTTTCAATCCGCCGGAATGCGTATGATTTCAATTTCACGGGATGCACTTTCAACAGACAATTTACGGACACTCAAAAGAAAAAAACAATCTTTATTTTACTGCGTACCAACATTACATAATCCGACAGGATATACTTGGTCAATGGAAGAAAAGAAAAGTCTATACAATGCGTGCAAAGAATTACAAATCCCCATTATTGAAGATGATGTGTATCACGAACTATTATTTGAATCATCTTCGCTCGCCATAAAATCGTTCGATACATCAGGGCAAGTCCTTTACATCGGTAGTGTATCCAAAACGCTAAGTCCAGGATTACGGATTGGTTGGGTAGTTGCACCTTCACCGGTTATTGGCCGATTAGCTGACATTAAAATGCAAACGGATTATGGCTCAAGTGCCTTTTCTCAAGAAATCGTTGCACACTGGATATCAACTGGATTATACGAAGAGAACCTGATTAAACTTCGGGCCCAATTGAAAGTAAGGGCGACATTTGTAGAAGAAATATTAGAACAACAATTTCATAAAATTGCTACGTGGAAAAAGTCTGAGGGTGGTTTCTATATCTGGCTCAGGTTTCATGAACCAATTGTCAATAAGGCGCTATTTCTAAAGCTACTTAATCAAAATGTTTTGATTAATCCAGGATATATTTATGAACCAAGGGATTTACATCATATTCGTCTCTCCTATGCCTATGCGTCATTGGAAGAATTAAAAGAAGGATTAAATATTTTGCTAGAATTAATAAGCTGACATTAATTCTCATCTAGTATGTATAAAGGATATATGAAATAAAAGAGTTGCAATCGCAACTCTTTTGGATGAGCTATATTATGATAGTCTTTTCAAATAAACATAACTCACTTTATCATACTCCATCTTTTCCTCATAAAATCGATGAGCATCAGCTCGTTGTAAACCAGAAGAGAGTGAAACAATGTTAAAACCATTTTCTTTCGCCCATTCATGGACATACGTAAGGAGGATTTCTCCATAACCTTTTGAACGAACAGCAGCATCTGTTACCAAATCACACACATAAATAAACTTTCCATTATATAGAGTTAACTTTGGCATAAATCCAACTACTGCAACCATTTTTCCCTCATCATATAAAGAAACTAATTGATAGTTTTCCATTTCAGTTGCTTCCTTCACTAATTCGATAAAACTGCTTTCATCTAAATGAGTTCGTAATTGCTGCATGACAGGAAAAGCTTCTCTCCATTCACTTTCCGTTATTAATTTCTTGATCATTATTAAGTTGTTATTTTCCATGATTAATCCTCCTTTAATATAACTGATTAATCTAAATATAAATATAAACTGATATAATCAAAAGTATCAGATTTATAAAAGTTAATGGTGCCAGTTGAGGGGAGTAAGAAATCATGATTGAGATAACACCTAATTTAGATAGTAAAAAAAATATCCCTTTGTATATTCAGCTTTCGAACTATATTAAACTGGAAGTTTTAGCAGGAAGAATAAAGCCGAATGAAAAATTACCTTCAAAACGTAATTTAGCAAAGTATCTTGAAATTAGTTTCAATACCATTCAAGCAGCATACGACCAATTATGTGCAGAAGGTTATGTCGAAAGTAAGCCTCGTAAGGGATTATATGTTGTTGAGTTAGAAGAAGAGTTAATCCCTACTCAACCGATTACCAAAATAATTGTGGGAAACGAGGAAAGAGATGTCGATGATATTAAAATTGATTTCAATTCTGGGAAGGTTGACTTAGAACAGTTCCCATATTCAATTTGGAGAAAATGTACGATAGAGTCGCTATATGAGGACCAATGTGAAGTTTTTAATATAGGAAACCCAAAAGGAGAATTACAACTTCGAGAAGAGATTACAAAATATTTATTTTCTTCAAGAGGGGTGAAATGTTCAGCTGAGCAAATTGTTATTGGAGCGGGCACTCAAGTCCTTATTGGATTATTGAGTTTATTAATTGGGAAAGACCACATATTTGCAATGGAGGAACCTGGTTTTCATAGAACAAGAGTCGTTTTTGAAGATATAGGGGTTAAGTTGCATTCCATATCTTTAGATGAAGATGGAATTGATGTAAACCAACTTATTAATTGTGGTGCAAACGTCGCTTATGTTACCCCATCCCATCAGTTTCCCTACGGAATGGTTATGCCAATAACACGTCGAATGGAACTTTTGAAATGGGCGAAAGAAGTAAATGGCTATATTATTGAGGATGATTATGATAGCGAATACCGCTATAAAGGTAAACCGATTCCATCCTTACAGGGCCTTGATACGAATGGAAATGTCATTTATTTAGGAACATTTTCAAAGTCACTTATCCCATCTATTCGCCTCAGCTATCTAGTATTGCCAACAAAGTTATTATCGAAATATGAAGAGCATTTTTCTATTTATAAACAGACAGTATCACGTCTTCACCAACATACTTTATCTCGATTCATATATGAAGGACATTGGTTTACTCATTTAAATAAAATGAGAACCCTTTATCGTAAAAAGCAGATTACCTTAATTCAAGCAATAGAAACCCATTTAGGAGAATACGTAGAGATCATTGGAGAAAAATCAGGCCTACATCTTGTTTTGAAAGTAAAGAATGGAATGACAGAAGAGGAATTAACTTGCTCAGCAATGGCAGCTGGTGTGAAAGTGTATCCATTGTCTACTTATTTTGCGATTTCAGTAGCAAGGCAAGAACCGGAAGTTTTATTAGGATTTGGTGGTCTATTAGTAGCAGAAATTGAAAAAGGTGTGCAACTGTTAGGGGAGGTATGGTGTAAATAATTTTACCATTTTGTAATCTTTATAACATAGATTTTTAATCAAATAATTTCTAATAATGTTAATATATAGAGAAAAGATAATTGCGTTTTTAAGGAGCTATCATGTTTCAAACAATTGACTATTTAAAAAACGGAAATGAACGGCAGCAGAAAGCATATTTAGCTATCCGTTCTTTAGGAATCATGAATGATTTAGAAGAATTCACTCCTTTGCTTTGTGGAACGATTCCTATTGGCATTGATATTGAAGGATCTGACCTGGATATTATTTTGGAAGTGCATGATTTTACTTCATTCAAGGAAAAAGTTGAAGCCCTTTATCAGGATAAGCAGGAGTTTAAAATAAAACAAACAGAGATTAGAGGGTTACCCGTTTTAATGACTAACTTTATGTTTGATGGCATTGAATTTGAATTATTTGGCCAGCCTCAACCTGTATTGGAGCAATACGCATATATTCATATGCTAATCGAATATCAGCTAATGAAGGAAACGCCACAGCTAAGGGATAAGGTAATAGCGTTAAAGCAAGGAGGCTATAAAACAGAGCCTGCATTTTGTAAAGCGCTTGGTTTGGAAGGCGATCCATATGAAGCACTGATTAAATTCGGTGAAAAATTATTGTAGGAGGACATAATGAACAAAAAACTATTTCTATTGATATTTTGTTGCATACTATTTGTCACGGCCTGTACTCCATCTAAGAATAACTCACAAGTAAATGGAGAAAACAAACGAGAAGAAACAGAAGAACTGACACTCCAACTGAAAGAAAGTGAAGAAAAAGTTGCAGCTTTAACGAAAGAACTTCAACAACTGGAAGATAAAATGAAAGCTCAGGAAGAGGGAATGGAGTATTTTCCGATCATAGCGAATTTAACTCGAGAATTCATTCAAGCACATACGGCAGGAGATAAGGAAAAATTAGCAGAAATGCTATCTGATGAACTTGAATTAATTGAAAAGGAAGACGGACTTTATATTCTCGTAGATAATTTCGAATGGCCAATATATTACAAGGACAGTATAAAATTGGATGATTGGGTTATTCAGGGATATGATTACGATCGAGAAAATAACGTGATGAATATTTTCACACGCGAATTTTTAATAGATGGTAATGGAGAGCCTGTTTCTCCTCCAACATTTTTACAAT
>JAEWIG010000432.1 GCA_023387295.1 Bacillota bacterium
CATACTGCTCTTTTGATTTGATTGGGATGCCCTTCTTCAGTTCCTCCCATTTTTTACTCTCTAACTTCCCTAAATCAATTTGGAAAAAAGATTGAATGATATTTGTTTGCTTCGGTCTACCATTAAAAATAGTGAATACACCCTCATCTGTTATCCCAAAGTAACCATTCGTTTTTAACAAAGGAGAAATATCATCGATGTACATCCGAAACACCATCTGATCTTTTTTCATCTCCATAAGCTGCCACTGTTCATACTTCGCCCAAAATTCCGCAAGCGACCAAATTGTTTCCTTCGTCGTTTCTTGACTTAGTTCCCCATCGACATATAATCTTTCTAAAATGACTGTCATCTCAATCGGCTCAGTCAGTGGATACTTATCGTTTCCTTCTCTTGTACTAGCAATAGCACTATTTTCACTCATAGGACTCATAAGAAAAATAGCATAAAAAAATGTGCATATGAAAAGAGCTCGCCACTTTCTCAATTTGCTCACCTCTCCAATAATAAAAAATAATATTTTCCTTCATATACAATCTATATTGTGACCATTTTTATGCATCTTAACCCATTTCTTAACAAATATTTAGTGTACTTTATCTTTACATAAGCGAAAAATAGAATTGTTAACCTATCCACTCAAAGACTATAATGATAGGTATTATACGTTCACTAAAAATATAGATTGTTTCAAAAACAAAAGAGACGGAGGGGAGAATTTTGACAAAAACAATTTCCTTAAAAAATATCCTTATTGGTGAAGGCATACCAAAGATATGTGTACCAATGGTAGGAAAAACATTACCAGATTTAATCGAAGAAGCCTCCTACCTTCAGTCTTTAAATATCGATCTTGTTGAATGGCGAGTGGATTTTTTTGAGTTAGTAGAGAATGTAGATGAGGTTGTTGCAGCATTAAACGATATTCGTATAATCTTACGAGAAATGCCGCTTATTTTTACCTTTCGCAGCATGAAAGAAGGCGGAGAAAGAGAAATCAGCTTAGATTATTATTTCGCCTTGAACAGGACAATCGTCGAAACAGGACTTGTTGACTTAATCGATATTGAATTATTCAATGAGGAAAGCCAAATGAAGGGTTTAGTTAAACATGCCCATGAAAATAATGTTTTCGTCATCATTTCAAATCATGATTTTGACAAGACTCCAGACAAGGAAGAAATCATTTCAAGATTAAGAAGAGCTCAGGAATTAGGCGGTGATATCCCCAAGATCGCAGTTATGCCTAAAAAAGTTGCTGATGTTATTACCTTACTTGATGCCACAACGACAATGACAGAGCAATTCGCAGATAGACCGATTATTACGATGTCGATGGCTGGAAAAGGAGTCATTAGCCGGATGACAGGTGAGCTATTTGGTTCAAGCATTACCTTTGCTTCTGCAAAAAAAGCATCTGCACCTGGACAAATCGCTGTCGAAGACTTAAAGGATGTAATGAATCTATTGCATAACAATCTCTAAGGAATAAAATAGTCTTTCCATCATCATATAGACAAATCCGCTCCTGTTGTTTGATAACAGGAGCGGATTTTGTGATTCGGAAAAATCGCTATTAAAAATCCTTTGCATTATAAACCTTTATCGATAAAGCCCATGAAATCCCATACAATAATACCGTTACAACGATTCCATAAACCACTAATTGCTCGCTCGAGTTTTGACTAAAAAACGCAATTACTTTTTCAGCTTCTTCCTGTACAACATACCAAACGATATTTCCTAGAATAATTATCCCAAACATGATTATCATCAATAGGATTCTTGCATATTTCTCACCAAATTTATAATAGATTGGATAATAAATAGCACCTGCAATTAACATTGTTAGGAATCCAACCATAATCTGGTTTACTTCTGGAAAAGGCTGTTCGTACATGTTTAAAAGAAAATGCATAATTACTTGAAAAAGTATCACGATACCAATAACAAACAAACCGAATAATAGAACCGTAATATATTTTGCTGATACTATTTTACTCCGACTTATCGGTAAACTATTCCACATTAAATCTGAACGGCTCCGGTCATCAAAACTTCCCGAATTCTGAATAAAAGCAAAACCTGCGACTGCAATAGCAAATGCAGATGAATTTTCAAGGAAAAAGAAGAAAAGAATAAATCCTAAAATTAATAATATTAGCTTTTTTAATAATAAAATATCTTTTAAGATTAATGGATACATTTAATTGCCTCCCTTCGTCGTAAAATACATAATATCTTCAAGAGTTGGTTTTTCGATGATTACTTCGCGACCAAAAATCTCTTTTGTTTGATGCACATTGCTTGTTAAAGCTTCGAAGCCGACATTGGATTTGCGAATACCCACAAACTCTTTTTCTGTATCCCGATCTAATAAATCATTTCTTCCCTTAACGATCCCATATTCTGAAAGCAACTCGTCACGTTCTTTTGAGAACAAAATTCTCCCTTGATGAATGTATGTTATGTAATCAGCGATTCGATCTAAATCTGTCGTAATATGCGTCGAAAAAAAGATTGTCTTTTGCTCATCTAGCATGATCTCATGTAATAGATCTAATATTTCTCTACGAAAGACAGGGTCGAGTCCTGAGGTCGGTTCGTCCATTATAATAAATTCCGGATCATGGCTAATTGCAAAAGCAATCGCCATCTTCATTTTCATTCCTTTAGAAAAACTCTTAATCACCTGTTTTTCTGGCAATTGAAATTGCTCTATGTACTTATTAAATTGTTCATTATTCCATTTTTTGTACATCGGTGCAATAATTTTTCGTAATTCACGGATAGATAACGTATCATAGAAGCAATTTTCATCATAAACAAAACCAATTCGTTCTTTAATATCCTCGTTATGCTTATCTTGTTCCAGTCCAAAAATTGTAATTTCTCCACTATCTTTTCTTAATAAATTCATTAATAATTTTATCGTTGTACTTTTTCCAGCACCATTCGCTCCAATAAAACCTGTAACATAACCTTTTTTAATTGAAAAGGATACGTCATTTAACGAAAAATTTTTGAACTTTTTTGATACATTCTTGAATTCGACTACATTACTCATGCAAATCATCTCCGTATAAAATTAATAGCATGTCGATTAATTCTTCCTTTGTTAAATCAATAAGTTTGCATTCTTCGATTACTTCGCTCAACTTATCCTCAATAATTTTTACTCGCCGCTCTTTTAATAGCTCTTTATTTTGACTAGCAATAAATGAGCCTTTTCCGACAACAGAAACGATAAAACCATCATTCTCTAATTCTTCATATGCCCGCTTTGTTGTAATCACACTGATTTGTAAATCTTTTGCAAGCTGGCGAATGGAAGGCAATGAATCACCTTCTAATAACTCCCCTTTTAAGACTAGTTCTTTTATTTGTTTCATAATTTGTTGGTATATTGGATCCTT
>JAEWIG010000038.1 GCA_023387295.1 Bacillota bacterium
GTGTAGGTTATAATGGACAGGAGTGTCTGGAGATTATTGACCAGGCTGATCCAAATGTGCTTGTTTTAGATATCATTATGCCACATCTAGATGGGTTGGCTGTATTAGAGAAGCTGCGAAATTCTAATCGAACTCATCTTCCAAATGTTATTATGTTAACGGCATTTGGTCAGGAAGATGTTACGAAGAAAGCGGTAGATTTAGGAGCTTCTTACTTCATTTTAAAACCGTTTGATATGGAAAATCTCGCTAGTCATATCCGCCAAGTAAGTGGTGTAACGAACTCTGTTATTCGAAAGTCTTCATCAACGTATCGTCCTCAAGTAGAGTCGAAACCGAAAAATCTTGATGCTAGTATTACGAGTATCATTCATGAAATTGGAGTTCCCGCACATATAAAAGGATATATGTATTTGCGTGAAGCCATTTCGATGGTTTATAAAGATATCGAGTTGCTTGGTTCCATTACAAAAGTTTTGTACCCAGATATTGCGAAAAAATATAACACAACTGCAAGCCGCGTTGAACGAGCAATTCGTCATGCGATTGAAGTAGCTTGGAGCAGAGGAAATATAGATTCAATTTCGTCTTTATTCGGTTATACTGTGTCGATGTCTAAAGCAAAGCCAACAAACAGTGAGTTTATCGCAATGGTTGCTGATAAGCTTCGTTTGGAGCATAAAGCTTCTTGAAATGCACTTTATTAAAACAAAGCGTTCTCAGTGTGAGAGCGCTTTTTATCTTACAAAAAGGAGATTATTATGACAGAAATATTTGCTCATCGAGGCTATTCCGCCTTATATCCTGAAAATACAATGAAGGCATTTATAGAAGCTGAAAAAGCAGGGGCTGATGGAATTGAGCTTGATGTCCAGCTCACAAAGGATGGTGAAATCGTTGTCATTCATGATGAAAGGGTAGACAGGACAACGAATGGGAAAGGCTTTGTAAAAGATTTCACCTATAAAGACTTAAAAAAACTAGATGCTGGTTATAAGAAAAGTACAGATTTTAAGAAGGAATCAATCCCTTCATTAAGAGAAGTATTAGAATGGATGACAACGAACCAAATGATTTGTAATATTGAGCTCAAAAATGGTGTGTTTCCATATGTAGGAATGGAGGAAAAGGTAA
The DNA here is from genome assembly GCA_023387295.1 of Bacillota bacterium. Classification (GTDB taxonomy): domain Bacteria; phylum Bacillota; class Bacilli; order Bacillales; family Cytobacillaceae; genus Cytobacillus. Next base: position 1,135 of record JAEWIG010000038.1, read on the forward strand.
TTGAAATGCTCTATTCTTTTAATATGGTACAGAGAGTAATCATTTCATCATTTAATCACTATAGCCTTGTTTATTGTTACCGAATTGATAATCATATTGAAACAGCCCCATTGTTCTCTGAGGGACTATATATGCCATGGGTATATGCTCAATCGATCGGTGCAAAAGGAATTCATCCGAAATATACAATTGCTAGTAATGAATTAGTGAAAGCATCTGAGGACTTTGGAATTGCAGTTAGACCTTACACAGTAAATAAAGAAGCTGTCATGCATCGCTTAATAGAGGTCGGCTGCTCAGCGTTTATTACTGATGACCCCAAAAAAGCATTTCAGATTCGGGAACGATACAAATAAAAGGGCTGTCCGAAAACGAAGAGCCTGGCACCTCCGACACGGTATATAGATGGAAATTCGAGAAAACGCATCTATATATAGAGTTGTAAGGAGGGAGCCAGGCACTTATCGGACAGCCCCTTTATTTAAGGCCTTACGCTTTTCTATGTTCCTTTTTAAAACGTGGCTGTACTTTGTTTTTCTTTCGATCACGGTGAAGAATAAACCCTGCGACAAAACCTAAACCAAGGAGAAATAAGATTAAGCCGGCTAGGAATTGTAGCCACAAAAAAGGAAAGGGGCTCTGTAAAATTCCGAAAACCATATCTCTCATTAATTTAATTCCATATGCTGCCAAGGCGCCCGGTATTAGTAAAACAATTAACGCAATAATTCTAATCATTCATAATTCCCTTCAATTCATCAATTATCTTCAAAATGTTTATCATACTAATTTAAAGTAATCATACTTTACTAACAAAATCCAATTCCTTCTAAAGTATTAAATGGAAGGAGAGATTTGTCAAGCGTTCCAATTACAGATAAAATAGATTTATGAAATAATTTGCAAAAGAAGATATATTAGCATGAAATAATTTTCAATGTAAATGGCAGGTGCAAGACATGCAAACAGTAATGATTGTTGGAGCGGGTAAGGGTGGAACAGCAATTTTAAAAATCATGAAGGAAACAGAAATGCTTAATGTTATTGCAGTGGTTGACCATCATCCTGATTCCCCTGGCATTATTCTAGCTAAGAAAGAAGGAATTGCAACAGGGACAGATTGGCGTCAATTTATTAATCAAGAAATCGATATTATTGTCGAGGTTACTGGGAGAGAGGAAGTTTTTCTTGAGATAAGGGAAGCTAAATCAAAAAACTCCGTATTAATTCCGGGTAGTGTAGCGTTTCTGATTGCAAGCTTAATTGATCAAAAAGAGGATTTAATTACAAGTATAAAAAATGAAGCGCATAAATTTGATCTTATTTTTAATTCGACCGGTGATGGTATGGTAGTGGTGAATAAAAGCTCAGAGGTCATCTTATTTAATCGAAGTGCAGAAAAAATGACAGGTGTCAAAAAAGATGACGCGATTGGAAAGCATATCTATGATGTGATTCCAGATAGCAAACTGCCAAGAACATTAACAACAAGACAGATTGAGGCAAACAATGAGTCGATGCTTGCAAATGGGTTGAAAATTATAGCGACGAGAATTCCAATGGTTACGGAAAATAATGAGCTCATTGGTGCCTTTGCTGTTTTTAAAGATATGACAGAGGTAATGAATCTTGCTGAAGAAGTCACCGATTTAAAAGAAATTGAGACGATGCTGCAAGCGATCATTCAATCTAGTGATGAAGCGATTTCCGTAGTAGATGAAAATGGACGAGGACTATTAATTAATCCGGCTTACTCACGAATCACTGGGCTTTCTGAAGAAAAGATCATCGGTCAACCTGCAAATGCTGATATTTCAGAAGGTGAGAGTGTACATATGAAAGTTCTTCAAACGAGAAGAGCTGTAAGAGGCGTAGCCATGAGGGTGGGACCAAGTAAAAAAGAGGTTGTTGTGAATGTTGCGCCGGTTATTGTTGGTGGAAAGCTTAAAGGCAGTGTTGGTGTTATTCACGATGTTTCAGAAATAAAAGCATTAAATAGAGAGCTGAATCAAGCTAGACAAATTATTCGTACACTTGAAGCAAAATATACTTTTGAAGATATTATTGGCAGTTCCGAAGAAATGACGATTGCTATTGAACAAGCAAGGCTTGGAGCTAAGACACCTGCAACTGTTTTGCTTAGGGGTGAATCCGGTACTGGAAAAGAGCTATTTGCTCATGCAATACATAATGCAAGCGACCGAAAATATAATAAATTTATTCGTGTAAATTGTGCTGCTATTTCTGAATCCTTACTTGAAAGCGAACTATTTGGGTATGAAGAGGGCGCTTTTTCAGGGGCAAAGAGAGGTGGAAAAAGAGGGCTATTTGAAGAAGCGAATAACGGAAGTATTTTTCTTGATGAAATTGGGGAATTAAGTGCGGGTACGCAAGCGAAATTATTGAGAGTTTTACAAGAAAAGGAAATTACTCGCGTTGGTGGAACAAAACCAATCCTCATTAATGTTCGTGTTATCGCGGCAACAAATGTAAATTTAGAAAAAGGAATTGCTAATGGATCCTTTAGGGAAGATTTATATTATCGGTTAAATCGGATGCCAATTCATATCCCGCCTTTAAGAAAAAGAAAAGAAGATATTTCATTGCTCTGCAATCGGCTTATCCAAAAGATTAATCAAGAATACGGTCGAAATGTTGAGAGTATTAGCGCTGCGGCCATTAATAAATTAATGGAGTATGAATGGCCCGGTAATGTTCGAGAGCTTGATAATATCCTTGGAAGAGCCATTATATTTATGAATTATAATGAAGTTGTAATAGATGAACAGCATGTACCTGAATTAATTAAAAAGGATGAGGCAAGCCAGGCTAGATTAGAACCAAACATTGCTGTTGACTCTTTGACTTTAGCTCAACTAATTGAGCAATATGAAAAGAAAGAGATTATTCATGCCCTCAATAGACTAGGAGGGAATAAAACTTTAACAGCAAAAACTCTTGGACTTTCGGTAAGAAATTTGTATTATAAACTCGAAAAACACGGAATTGCAAATAATAGCGTGCAATAATTTGCATGGTATGAATATTCTTGCATGCTGCAACCGAGGGAATAAAACGTTTTCATTAAATAATATGCTGGCATGATTATTGCATATTATTTACATGTGAAAATTTAGTCTGTATTTATATTACATACATAAAGGGGTTGATGTCACACGATGCAATTAGACTTATTAATAGAAAGAGCAACCCGTTATACCGAAAAAACAGTTGCAGTTGCTGCAGCTGAGGATAATGAAGTGATTGAAGCGGTGGCTAAAGCGGTTGAAATGAATTTAGCAAATTTCCTTTTATTTGGTGACAAGTTGAAAATCCAACAAATCATTGAATCTCAGCATAGCGAGTTAGCTGCAAACGATAAAATCAAGATTATTCATACGAGTTCAAGTGCTTTAGCAGCTGAAAATGCTGTAAAAGCCATTAAGCTAAATGAAGCGAATGTGTTGATGAAAGGGAATGTACCTACAGCAACCATTTTAAAAGCTGTACTAAATAAGGAGTATGGTCTTAGGACAGGAAATGTATTGTCCCATGTGGCTGTATTCGAAATACCTGGCTTTGACCGATTCACCATTATTACTGATGCTGCAATGAATATTGCCCCAGATTTGGATCAAAAAATGCAAATTGCCAAAAATGCGGTCGAGATTGCGAGAGGAATAGGGATTGACATGCCCCGAATAGCCCCTATTGCAGCCGTCGAGGTCGTAAACCCTGCCATGCAGGCAACGCTTGATGCAGCAGCCTTAACGGTCATGAATAGACGTGGACAATTGGCAAATTGTATTGTGGATGGTCCACTTGCATTAGATAATGCTGTATCGCTAACAGCTGCTGAACATAAAGGGATTAATAGTGAAGTTGCAGGAAGAGCAGATATTTTATTAGTGCCAACAATTGAAGTTGGAAATGCGCTCTATAAATCCCTCATTTATTTTGCAAATGCAAAAGTAGGAGCGGTAATTGCAGGAGCGAAAGCACCAATTGTATTAACATCTAGAGCTGATTCAGCTGAAAGCAAGCTATACTCACTTGCTTTAGCGATATGCTCTGCTTCTAATATATAAAAATAAAAATAACAAAGTTGATGGAGGAAAATGGCGATGGAAATTTTTAAATATCTCGAAAAATATGATTATGAGCAAGTGGTATTTTGTCAAGACAAGCAATCAGGATTAAAAGCGATTATTGCGATTCATGATACAACATTAGGACCAGCATTAGGTGGTACTAGAATGTGGACATATGCTTCTGAAGAAGCTGCAATTGAAGATGCTTTACGTTTAGCAAGAGGAATGACTTACAAAAATGCTGCAGCTGGATTAAATCTTGGTGGCGGTAAAACAGTTATTATTGGGGATCCGAAAAAGGATAAGAATGAAGAAATGTTCCGTGCATTTGGCCGTTATATTCAAGGCTTAAATGGACGTTATATAACAGCAGAGGATGTTGGAACAACAGTTGCTGATATGGATCTAATTCATGAAGAAACTGATTATGTAACAGGGATTTCCCCTACCTTCGGTTCATCTGGAAATCCATCACCTGTAACAGCATATGGTGTTTATGTAGGAATGAAAGCGGCAGCGAAAGAAGCATTTGGAACTGATTCATTAGAAGGTAAGGTAGTAGCAGTTCAAGGTGTTGGGAATGTTGCGTACACTTTATGTAAATATTTGCATGAAGAAGGAGCGAAATTAATCGTTACTGATATTAATAAAGAGTCCGTGCAACGTGCGGTAAATGACTTCGGTGCACAAGCGGTTGATCCAAATGAAATCTATGGTGTTGAATGTGATATTTATGCACCATGTGCACTTGGAGCTACGGTTAATGATGAAACGATTCCGCAATTCAAAGCAAAAGTTATTGCGGGATCAGCTAATAATCAATTAAAAGAAGAACGACATGGTGATATTATCCACGAAATGGGCATTGTGTACGCACCAGATTATGTAATTAATGCTGGTGGAGTTATTAACGTCGCAGATGAGCTATACGGTTATAATGCTGAACGTGCATTGAAAAAAGTTGAGGGTCTGTACGATACAATCGCTAAAGTAATTGAAATTTCCAAACGTGACAGAATCCCAACTTATAAAGCGGCTGATCGCATGGCTGAAGAAAGAATTGAAAGAGTACGTAATTCACGCAGTCAGTTTTTACAAAACGGTCACCATATTCTTAGTCGCCGATAAAAAATTCTATGCCGAACAAATAAAAGCGTAAACACGAGGGTTTACACAAGCAACTAGAAAAGGAAGGGCCCCCTATATATCAATTAGGGAGCCTTTTACTGGTAGAACAATCGCTTTTAACTGGAGGTTAACTCGTGCAAGAACTAAACTATCGAATTCTTGTTATCAACCCAGGTTCCACTTCAACGAAAATAGGCGTTTTTGAAAATGAAATGTCCATTTTTGAGAAAACAATAAGACATGATACAAAGTTGATTAATTCATTTGGAAACATCATCGAACAGCATGATTTTCGCAAAAATCTCATTTTAGAAACATTAGACGAAGAAGGATTTAATATCTCTAGGCTTGATGCGGTTTGTGGAAGGGGAGGCTTGTTAAGGCCGATTGAGGGTGGAACCTATGCCGTTAATGATGAAATGCTAAGAGATTTACGTGAAGGCTTAGCTGGACAGCATGCATCCAATTTGGGCGGAATATTAGCATATGAAATTGCAAAGGCATTAAATATTCCATCTTATATTGTTGACCCTGTTGTAGTTGATGAATTAGATCCGATTGCCCGCATTTCTGGTTTTTCTTTAATCGAGCGAAAGAGTATTTTTCATGCACTAAATCAAAAAGCAGTCGCAAGAAGAGTAGCAAAAGAGTTTGGAGAGCGGTATGAAAATTTAAATTTAATTATTACCCATATGGGCGGGGGAATAACTGTTGGTGTACATAAATGCGGAAGAGTTATTGACGTAAATAACGGTCTTCATGGTGATGGTCCTTTCAGTCCTGAACGTGCAGGTACAGTGCCGGCAGGTGATTTAATTTCTTTATGCTTCTCAGGAAAATATTATCGCGAAGAATTAATGAAGAAACTAGTCGGTCAAGGTGGACTTGTTGGTTATTTAGGTACAAACGATGCTGTGGCCATTGAAAAAATGATTGAAAAGGGCGATGAAAAGGCAAAGCTCATTTATTCTGCAATGGCTTATCAAGTCGCGAAAGAAATTGGTTCTGCAAGTGCTGTTTTAAGTGGAAAAGTGGATGCAATTATTTTAACGGGTGGTCTTGCTTACGGGAAAGAATTCGTACAGGAAATTAGTAACCGGATTAGCTGGATTGCCGATGTTATCGTTCATCCAGGTGAAAATGAGCTACAGGCTTTAGCGGAAGGCGCTCTTCGTATCCTTAAGGGAGAAGAAGCTGTTAAGGACTATCCAGGACCGATATTTGAACAAACAATTGCTTTTTAGGGGGAAACAAAAATGGCAGAAGAATATGATTTAGTCATACTTGGTGGTGGAACTGGCGGATATGTGGCAGCAATTCGTGCGTCACAACTTGGTTTAAAAACGGCCCTTGTTGAAAAAGGAAAACTAGGTGGTACATGTCTACATAGAGGTTGTATTCCGAGTAAAGCCTTGCTAAGAAGTGCGGAAGTTTATGCTACAACAAAGCGCAGTGAGGAATTTGGTATTTCAGCAAGTGATGTATCAGTAAATTTTGGCAAAGTTCAAGAAAGAAAAAATAAAATCGTAGATCAGCTTCACAAAGGTGTTCAGCATCTAATGAAGCAAGGAAAAATCGATGTGTTTGAAGGAATAGGACGAATTTTGGGTCCGTCAATCTTTTCCCCAATGCCAGGAACAATTTCTGTCGAGATGAATAACGGAGAAGAAAACGAAATGTTAATCCCGAAAAATGTTATCGTTGCAACAGGTTCAAGACCGCGTTCATTGCCAGGCTTAGAAATAGGTGGTCATGTGATGACATCTGATGAAGCTCTGGAGATGGAGGATATTCCAAAATCAGTGATTATAGTTGGTGGCGGTGTTATTGGAATAGAATGGGCTTCAATGTTATCTGATTTTGGTTCAGAGGTCACAGTCATTGAGTATGCAGACCGTATCATTCCGACAGAAGACAAGGAAATCTCGAAAGAAATGCAACGCCTTATGAAGAAAAAAGGGGTAAAAGTGATAACGAGTGCGAAAGTACTTCCTGAAACTCTTCAACAAGGTGAAGGGGTTACTATCTCTGCTGAGGTAAAAGGGGAACAGAAGGAGTTTAATGCTGAAAAACTTCTAGTTTCTGTTGGACGGCAGGCAAATATCGAAGGAATTGGTTTGGAAAACACAGATATTCAAGTCGAGAAAGGCTATATTGTCACGAATGAGTATTTCCAAACGAAGGAATCACATATATATGCAATTGGAGATGTGATCGGCGGTCTTCAGCTTGCTCACGTTGCTTCACATGAAGGGCTTGTTGCTGTTGAACATATCGCTAATCAAAATCCTTCCCCAATCGATTATAGTTTAGTATCAAAATGTATTTATAGCACACCTGAGGTTGCTAGCGTTGGTTATACAGAAGAAGAGGCGAAAGAAAAAGGATATAAAGTGAAAAAAGGTAAATTCTCATTCCGTGCAATCGGAAAAGCACTTGTTTTTGGTGAATCTGATGGCTTTGTGAAAATTATTGCTGATGAGGAAACAGATGATATTCTTGGTGTCCATATGATTGGTCCACATGTAACAGATATGATTTCTGAAGCTGGACTAGCACGTGTCCTTGATGCAACTCCATGGGAAGTAGCACATACCATTCATCCGCACCCAACATTATCAGAAGCAATAGGGGAAGCAGCACTAGCTGTTGATGGCAAAGCAATCCATGGATAACTAGAAAAGCGAAGCTAGCCGACTAGAAAAGCGGAAGCAAACTGTTTTTACATATTTTTTATTAGGGGGTAATGAAATGGATAAAAATCGTCATAATGCTTTAGGTTTAAGTGATGATACTGTTTTAGAAATGTATGAAACCATGCTTTTGGCCCGTCGAATCGATGAGCGGATGTGGCTTTTAAACCGAGCAGGAAAAATCCCTTTCGTTATTTCATGTCAAGGGCAAGAGGCTGCTCAAGTTGGTGCTG
>JAEWIG010000058.1 GCA_023387295.1 Bacillota bacterium
TTTTAGATGAGCCAACAAATCATCTTGATTATGAATCTGTTAAATGGCTGGAAGAATATTTAAGTAGATATCAAGGTGCGCTTTTGCTCGTAACGCATGATCGTTATTTTCTTGATCGTGTTACCAATCGAATGTTTGAATTAGATGGTGGCAATCTGTATAGCTATAAAGGAAATTACGCGGCATTTTTAGAAGCGAAAGCCATTCGAGAAGAAAATGAAGCCTCGACTATTGAAAAAAGAAAAAATCTATTTCGAAGAGAATTGGAATGGATTCGCAGAGGTGCTAAAGCGCGATCTACGAAACAGAAAGCGCGAATTGAGCGCTTTGAGAATCTTGATGAACAGCTATCATCTGTTAAAACTTCAGAAAAACTTGATATGTCATTAAGTGGTAGTCGTCTTGGAAAGCAAGTATTTGAACTTAAATCTGCTTTTAAAAAGTATGATGATCACATGATACTGAACTCCTTTGATTTACTCGTTAAGCCAGGTGATAGAATTGGGATTATCGGGAATAATGGAACAGGAAAATCTACCCTACTTAATATTCTTGCAGGGAAAATCCCTTTAGATTCTGGAGAGAGAATCATTGGGCAAACAGTAAAACTTGCCTATTATACACAGGAAAGCGAGGATATGGACGGAAATAAGCGGATGATTGAGTATTTAAAGGAAACGGCGGAAGTGGTTGAAACATCCGATGGCAAGACAATTTCAGCTGCACAAATGCTCGAACGCTTTCTTTTCCCTCCTTATACCCATGGTACGCCTATCCGTAAGCTTTCCGGTGGTGAAAAGCGAAGACTTTATTTGTTGAAAATTTTAATGTTAGAGCCAAATGTGCTCTTACTCGATGAACCAACAAATAACCTTGATACCCAAACCTTGACTGTCCTAGAAGATTATTTAGAAGATTTCCCTGGTGTTGTCATTACAGTTTCCCATGATCGATATTTCCTCGATAAGGTCGTTTCGGAGCTTCTTGTGCTAAAAGGACAAGGTGTTATTGATTCGTTCTATGGAAATTATTCAGAATTCCTTGAGAAGGCTAGTGAAAAGCCTACTCAACAACCCAAGTCAACCCAAACAGGAACAAAAGAAAGAGAAAAGCCGAAGAAGAAAAGAATGTCTTATAATGAGCAGCGAGAATGGGAAGGGATCGAAGCCAAAATTGCTACAGTTGAAGCTCGTTTAGAAGAAATTGCTACTGATATGGCTAGTGCGGGCAGTGATTTTGAAAAAGCTCAAGCCCTAATGCTCGAAGAAACGCAGCTGAATGAAGAGCTTGAGCATTTAATTGAACGATGGACTTATCTCTCAGAGCTTGCTGAATAATCACCAAAAGTGATCGGGAAAATTGATTATGATAAAATTAAAACAGTTAACAAGGTGATTACAGGAAAAGTTCCGGAGGCTTGTCGTCCAAAGCCGCCGGAGCTAGACAAAGAAAAGGTGGGAGATTGGTGAAAATCAATGCTATTGAACCGACACCGAGTCCAAATACGATGAAGGTTATCTTAAATGAAGAGCTCCCGATGGGGAAAAGTAATAATTATAAAAAAGATAATTGTGAAGGAGCTCCAAAGGTTATTAAAGAGATTTTAGCGATTCAAGGAGTTAAGGGTGTTTACCATGTTGCAGATTTTTTAGCCGTAGAAAGAAATGCTAAATATGACTGGAAGGAGATCCTTCCACAGGTCCGAATAGCATTTGGTGAAGAAGCAGAGGACCTGTACGATAAACAAATTGATGTGATTGACCATTATGGTGAAATTAAAGTGTTTATCCAAAAATATAAAGATATCCCTATGCAAGTAAAGCTAACGGATGGAACGGAAGAAAGACGCTTTGGCTTACCTGATGTTTTCATAAAAGCACGAGCTGAAGCACAAGATACAAATGACAATGTGATATTAGTAAGAAAGTGGATTGAAGTCGGAGTTCGCTATGGTGATTTTGAACAAGTCGGAAATGATGTAGTGGAAGAATTAATGGCATCATATCCGGAAAGTCGCTTGCAAACACTTATTGAGCAAGCAAAGCATGCTCATAAAGAGACTGATAAACATGCACGAAAGCGGCAGACTTTAACAATTGCAGACTTAGAACATTCAGATTGGCGAATTCGATATCAGAAGCTCGAGCAAATGGCTGATCCAACAGTTGAAGATAAAGCTGTTTTAGCTAAGGCTCTTGACGATGAAAAAACTGCTATTAGAAGACTAGCAACCGTTTACCTTGGAATGATTGAAGACGTTCAAGTATTACCATTACTTTACAAAGCGTTAAAAGACAAAACAGTTACGGTGAGAAGGACGGCTGGTGATTGTTTATCTGATTTAGGCTTCAAAGAAGCAATGAAGGAAATGATGGAAGCATTACATGATAATAGTAAGCTAGTAAGATGGCGAGCGGCCATGTTTCTTTATGAAGTCGGTGATGAGACAGCCTTATCTGCTTTAAAAGCTGTTGAAAATGATCCGGAATTTGAAGTCAGTTTACAAGTTAAGCTAGCAATCGAACGAATTGAGCAGGGTGAAGAAGCAAAGGGCTCTGTATGGAAGCAGATGACAGAAGCAAGAAAAAATTAATGGAGGCGTATGATAATGTCAATGGCATATGAAGATTATATGAGAGAAATGGTTAAACCAATGAGAAAAGAGCTTACTCAAGCTGGATTTAAGGAATTATTATCTCCTGAAGAAGTTGAGCAATTTATGGAAAAAGCAGAAGGTACTACACTTGTGGTTGTAAATTCTGTTTGTGGCTGTGCAGCAGGCTTAGCGCGTCCAGCTGCGACGCAAGCTGTTTTGCAAACTGAGAAGAAACCAACGAATCTTGTAACGGTATTTGCGGGACAAGAAAAAGAAGCAACAGCTAAAATGCGAGAGTATTTTGAAGGCATTGAACCATCATCTCCTTCAATGGCACTACTGAAAGACAAGAAGGTAGTGCATTTCATTCATCGACATGACATTGAAGATCATTCAATGGAATCAATTATGGAAAATCTTCTTGCGGCATTTGAAGTGAATTGTTAAATAAGAACGTCTTTTGACGTTCTTTTATTATTTCAGCAATACTCAAAAAGGTGAAGATGATGATTATAACGACAGCAGGAAGAACGAATATTGAAATGAAAAAGCAGGCAATCGTGATTGCTGAACAGTTAGAAGCTAAATTTATCGACAGGAAAAAGCGTTCAGTACAAGCTATTCAAAAAACAGAAGGTGAAGACTGTATTGTTGTGGGGAAGGAACGATTAGAGCTTTATCCAATTGGAGAAAAGGCTCCCTTCTTTTTTCATCCAAATTCAGCGATGTTTAGAATTAAACGTTTAATGAAAGGTGAGCATGATCCATTTATTGATGCAACACGTCTTAAAAAGGGAAGTACGTTACTTGATTGCACTTTGGGACTTGCTTCAGATAGTATTGTGGCTAGCTTTGTTGTGGGGGAAACTGGTAAAGTAATTGGCGTAGAGGGGAATCGTTATATAGGCTATATTGTGAAAACAGGTTTAAAAAAATGGGAATCTGGTATTCCGCTTATCAATGAAGCAATGGCTAGGATACATGTCATTCAAAAGCGTTCACTCGAAGTACTACAAAGTTTACCTGATCAAAGCTATGATTGTGTGTATTTTGATCCAATGTTTGAAGAGCATATTTTGGAATCTGATGGAATAAGAGCGTTAAGTAAGTTTGCGATTTATGAGGAATTCACGGATGAACTAATAGAAGAAGCGTTAAGGGTAGCTTCTGAACGTGTTGTTTTAAAAGACCATTTTCGCAGCAAACGTTTTAAGGAATTTAATTTCAATGTATACGAAAGAAAAACAGCAAAATTTCATTTTGGTGTGATTGAAAAGTATCCATTATACGAAAAAGAATAGGGTGCAGATAGCACACTCTATTCTTCCATAATTTTCTTCGTGAAATTATTCAAGCTTAATCAGTAATAGAGAGATAGACGAAATAACCAAGCATAAGTAAAGAAACTAAAACAACAACTAATGTCAAATCCATAAGGTTATCACCTCTTCTTTCGTTTAATTCTAAGTATTCTGTTTTTTATATCTTTGTATTATTTTTACCATAAAACCCTCTATTTAGCAATATTATCCTTATGAGTATATTAAATATTATTTTTTTATAAAAAAATGAATCTATTTTTCCATTTTGTCGTAATAGAAAGTATAATAGAATGAATACAAAGGAACATTGCGAGGGGAAAAATATGAAATTTTCTATGGCAACAAGAATGAATGCTTTTGAAGAAAGTATTTTTTCAGAATTAGCATATTTAAAGAGTCAAAAAATTGCTAAAGGGGAAGAGATGCTGGATTTAAGCGTTGGAAG
>JAEWIG010000102.1 GCA_023387295.1 Bacillota bacterium
CAATTTTTGAATATCAAACAATGATTTGTGAACTGACAGGCATGGATGTTGCAAACTCTTCTATGTATGATGGCGGTACAGCCTTAGCTGAGGCAGCAATGCTTAGTGCTGGGCAAACGCGCCGGAAGAAAGTACTTATTTCAAGTGCGGTTCATCCAGAATCTAAAGAAGTTGTCAAAACGTATGCTAAAGGCCAATACATCGAGGTTATTGAAATTCCGCGTAAGGATGGAGTAACCAATGTTGAGGCTCTAAAAGAAATGATTAATGACGAAATTGCAGCCGTTATTGTACAATACCCAAATTTTTTCGGAAGAATTGAACCTTTAAAAGAATTAGAAGAATTGATTCATCCGCATAAATCAATGTTTGTCGTATCAAGTAATCCACTGTCTCTTGGAGCGCTAACACCACCAGGGAAATTTGGTGCTGATATTGTTGTTGGAGATGCTCAAGTTTTTGGAATTCCAACTGCATTTGGTGGCCCACATTGTGGTTATTTTGCAGTTACAAATAAATTGTTGAGAAAAGTTCCAGGACGACTTGTCGGTCAAACGGTTGATGAAGAAGGTCGCCGTGGCTTTGTTTTGACACTGCAAGCTCGTGAACAACATATCCGCCGTGATAAAGCAACATCTAATATTTGCTCGAACCAAGCCTTAAATGCTCTTGCTGCTTCTGTTGCAATGACTGCATTAGGGAAAAAAGGCGTGAAGGAAATGGCGCTTGCGAATATTCAGAAGGCGAATTATGCGAAAAAGCAGTTTAAAGAAAATGGTTTCGAAATTGCATTTGAAGGTCCATCCTTTAATGAATTTGTCATTAAGTTAAATAGTCCAGTCAAAGAAGTAAATGTAAAGCTTCTTGAAAAAGGGATCATCGGTGGCTATGATTTGGGACGTGATTACTCAGACATGCAGAATCATATGTTAGTAGCAGTTACAGAATTAAGAACGAAGGAAGAAATCGATACATTGGTTAAAGAAATGGGGGAGTACCATGCATAAGGATGATCAGGCACTCATTTTTGAATTAAGCAAAGCTGGTCGCATTGGGTTTAGTCTCCCGGAAATGGACGTTCCGGAAACTGACATTAATGAGCTAATTCCTGAGGGATATTTAAGAATGGAGGAACCAGAGCTTCCAGAAGTTTCAGAGCTGGATATTATGCGTCATTATACTGCACTATCGAAGCGTAATCATGGGGTTGACTCCGGATTTTATCCACTAGGTTCTTGTACGATGAAATATAATCCGAAGATTAATGAGAATGTTGCTCGTTTTAATGGGTTTGCTCACCTGCATCCATTACAAGACGAAAGCAGTGTTCAAGGTGCATTAGAGTTAATGTATGATCTTCAACAGCATTTAATCGAAATTACGGGAATGGATGAAGTTACACTTCAGCCTGCAGCAGGAGCTCATGGAGAATGGACTGCCTTAATGATGGTTCGTGCTTTTCACGAAGCAAACGGAGAACATAATCGGACAAAAGTTATTATTCCTGACTCCGCTCATGGTACGAATCCAGCTTCGGCAACGGTTGCTGGTTTTGAAACAGTCACAGTTAAGTCGACCGAGGATGGTCTTGTAGATATTGAGGATTTACGTAGAGTTGTAGGCGAAGATACCGCTGCACTAATGCTGACAAATCCAAATACAATCGGTTTATTTGAAGAACATATTCTTGAAATGGCAGAAATTGTTCATGGTGTTGGAGGAAAACTATATTATGATGGTGCGAACTTAAATGCGATTATGTCTAAAGTTCGTCCAGGGGATATGGGATTTGACCTTGTTCACCTTAACCTTCATAAAACATTTACTGGCCCACACGGTGGAGGTGGCCCAGGTTCAGGTCCTGTTGGTGTAAAAGCAGACCTTATTCCTTACCTTCCAAAACCTGTTATTACGAAACAAGGTGATAAGTATGTGTTTGACTATGACCGTCCACAATCAATCGGACGAGTAAAACCATATTACGGAAACTTTGGAATTAATGTTCGTGCGTATACGTACATCCGTTCAATGGGTCCAGACGGCTTAAAAGCGGTAACCGAATATGCTGTATTAAATGCAAACTATATGATGAGAAGATTACAAGATGCATATGAACTTCCATTTGATAGACATTGTAAGCATGAATTTGTGTTAAGTGGAAATCGTCAAAAGAAGCTTGGTGTTCGTACGCTAGATATAGCTAAACGTCTACTTGACTTTGGCTATCATCCACCAACAATCTACTTCCCATTAATTGTGGAAGAATGTATGATGATTGAGCCAACTGAGACTGAATCAAAAGAAACGCTAGATGCATTTATCGATGCCATGCTGCAAATCGCGAAGGAAGCAGAAGAAAATCCGGAAATCGTTCAAGAAGCACCGCATAATACGGTTGTGGGACGACTTGATGAGACGCTCGCTGCTCGTAAGCCTGTTCTACGTTACCAAAAACAATAAAATTTTATGATTTAAAAAGACCTCTGCGAAAATTTGCAGGGGTCTTTAAATCTTTTGCTTAAAAAGTAATATACTCGACTTTATTTTGTTTTAATTTTCCCTGTCCACTTTTTAAATCCACCCTGTAGATGGGAAAGATCTTTATAGCCTCTACGGTATAAAAATTGCGCTGCTCTGGCACTTCTCGTGCCACTTTGGCAATATAAATAAACCGGTTTGTCGGGACGAAGCTCTTTCATTCGCATTTTCATTTGTGAAAGTGGAATATTTCTCGCTCCGAGAATGTGTCCGTTGTCAAACTCATTTGGTTCGCGGACATCGATTAATTGGGCTTTACGATAGCCCTCTCGAAATTGTTCCTCTGTCAATGTTTTAACGATTTTTCGCTGATAAAGCCATGTAATAATCGTATAAACAAGGAATGCCCCGATTAGGATTAGTAGGAAATAAAGTGAATTCAATTTGTCTTTCTCCTTTCACGCTTAACTACGCCTATTCTATTATATAAGGCTTTAATCATATGAGTAAAGTGATTAGCGGAAATTCTTCTAATTTCCTAAGATAATCAATCTTAGGTATTTTTATTAAAATGTTTATCTAAGAAAGGAAGATAAATATGTAATATTTTGTTAAACTAAAGATTGAGAATTTTAGTTAATCAATATGTAAATGAGGTTTTATAGATGGAAAAAGAGGTATGGAGATTTATTGATTCAGGGAATTGTAGTCCCGCTTTTAATATGGCTTTAGATGAAGCATTACTCGATTGGAATAGTGAAGGGAAGTTTCCTCCTTGTATCCGTTTTTACGGTTGGAATCCGGCAACACTTTCTATTGGCTATTTTCAAAAGGTTGATAAAGAAATAAATCTGGAAGCTGTAAAAAAGCATGGTCTTGGTTTTGTCCGTCGCCCAACAGGGGGGAGAGGCGTGTTGCATGAGCATGAGCTTACATATAGTGTAATCGTACCAGAAGCACATCCACAAATGCCGCAAACCGTAACAGAAGCGTACCGTGTTATTTCCGAAGGAATTCTGAAAGGATTCCACCATTTAGGTATGGAAGCTTATTTTGCTGTTCCGAAAACAGATGAAGAGAGAGAATCACTGAAAAATCCTCGCTCAGCCGTTTGTTTTGATGCACCTAGCTGGTACGAATTAGTTGTGGAAGGTCGCAAGGTAGCTGGAAGTGCACAAACGAGACAAAAAGGGGTCATCCTTCAGCACGGGTCCATATTACTTGATATCGAGGAAGATAAACTATTTAGTTTATTTAAATACCCGAATGATCGGGTAATGGAACGGATGAAAAAGGCGTTCAAAAATAAAGCCGTTGCCATTAATGAATTAAGTAAAGAGAGAATTACAATCGAACAAGCAAAGGTCGCATTTAAGAAGGGGTTTGCAGAAGGGCTTAACGTTGATATTGAGTCATACGAACTAAGCTCTGATGAAATGGCTTACGTCCAAAAAATTGCAAAGGAACGTTATGAGCAGGATGATTGGAATTACAAAAAATAAACATCAGGAATATAATGAAAATTAAGTTAGTAGGTGATGTATATGGAAATGGTCTATGAAGGAGAACGGATTTCTCTATTTGTGTTTAATGATACACATCTTGAAGCTGTCAAAGAGGTTTGGGGAGATAAAGAAGTCATGGAG
>JAEWIG010000060.1 GCA_023387295.1 Bacillota bacterium
CAAGGTGAATCCTGACTCTTCTATTACTGTTCTATATATATCTGATCCGTAACCACCGTGGTCATGATTTCCGTAAATCGCAAATTTTCCATAAGGTGCTTTTAACGTTTTCAGCATTGAAACAACGAGTTCTTTCTCAGGGTACATATTAGGTGTATCCATAAGATCACCTGTAAAGAAAATAATATCGGGTTTAAGTAAGTTGATTTTTTGAATAAGAGTTTGTAGCTGCTGTGTGTCATATTGAAACCCTAAATGAGTGTCACTGAATTGAACAATTTTGAAGTTATTAAAGCTTTGTGGAATAGCTTTATTAGTAATTTTGTAGCTTGTGATATCGAGAAGCTTCGGTTCGATTTCATGAGCATAATAATAACTGCCCCCTCCGATACCAGCAACAGCAAATAAGGAGCCGAACGCTCTTTTTATGAATGATCTTCTAGTAACTTTTTTCTTTGCCATCTATGACCAACCTATCTTTTCAATCTATCCTCTAATACTAACAAACTATTGATTTAAAAAGAAGATGATGTAAATAGATTTTTTTACTTAAGTAAAAGGTAAGGGGAAACCGATGGTGATTGTATCAACCGGTTTTTTTATATTTATTTATACAATACGAAAGATTTAGATTATTACGAAAAGTGGCTGTTGGGAAAAATAATGAGAAAAATTTTCTGAATAGTAGTATACTAATTCGTGATGAGAGTGAACAAGCTTTCATCAAGCTTCTTCAGCTTCAGATCAACATTAGGAATGATGAGGAGATGGATAAAGTGAATACATACAGAGTTGAAAAAGATTTTTTAGGGGAAAAACATGTACCAATTGAAGCTTATTATGGAATTCAAACATTAAGAGCTGTAGAGAATTTTCCAATTACAGGGTATAAATTAAATAAGGATATGATTATCGCCATGGCGATTGTGAAAAAAGCGGCTGCCTTAGCGAACTCCGATATAGGTAGATTATATAAAGGAAAAGCAGACGCCATTAGCCAAGCAGCGGATGAAATAATTTCTGGAAAATGGCACGACCATTTTATAGTCGATCCGATACAGGGCGGGGCAGGTACTTCCATTAACATGAACGCGAATGAAGTAATTGCTAATCGTGGTCTAGAGCTTTTAGGAAAAGAAAAGGGTGAATATTTCCATCTTAATCCGAACATTGATGTGAACATGGCACAGTCTACGAATGATGCTTTCCCAACTGCTATTCATATCGCTACCTATCGTGCATTAACTTCTTTGTTATCGACAATGAAGGATATGAGGGATGCATTTAACGAAAAAGCAATTGAATTTGATTCAGTCATTAAAATGGGAAGAACTCACCTACAAGATGCAGTACCTATTCGATTAGGTCAAGAATTTAGAGCTTATACTAATGTGATCGAACGTGACATTAAGCGAATTGAGAATTCTAGAGAAAATTTATTAGAAGTAAACATGGGAGCAACTGCCGTCGGAACCGGCTTAAATGCTGATCCGAATTATATTGAAAAGGTTGTTCAATATTTAGCAGAAATTTCCGGAATAGGAATTGTTCCAGCGAAAAATCTTGTTGATGCAACCCAAAATACAGACACGTATACAGAGATTTCGTCCGCACTAAAAATTTGTATGGTTAATATGTCAAAAATAGCGAATGACTTACGCTTAATGGCATCAGGTCCTCGTGCAGGGTTATATGAGATTATTCTTCCTTCACGTCAACCTGGCTCATCAATCATGCCAGGAAAAGTTAATCCAGTAATGCCCGAGGTGATAAACCAAATTGCATTCCAAGTCATTGGTAATGATCAAACGATCTCTCTCGCTTCAGAGGCTGGACAATTTGAACTAAATGTAATGGAGCCTGTATTATTATTTAATCTTCTACAATCCATTTCAATTATGAATAATGGCTTCCGTGTCTTTACAGACTTCTGTATATCTGGAATTACAGCAAATGAAGAGCGTTTGAAAGAATATGTTGAAAAAAGTGTGGGTTTATTAACAGCGGTAAATCCACATATTGGTTATAATGTTGCATCTGACATTGCAAGAGAATCCATTATTAATGGAAAATCAATTCGAGAGCTTTGCTTACAATATGATGTTTTGAGCGAGGAAGAATTGGATGTAATTTTAGATCCTTACGAAATGACAAAGCCAGGAATTGCTGGAGCTTCACTACTAGATAAATAAAAAGTATTAAATAAATATTAATTAAATTGAAGATGAAAATACCGATGTATATCGGTATTTTTTTTTGTGAAAAAATAAAATTGTCGGTTGGTTTACTTGAATAAGTCTTTATGACGGAGGAATAACCAGGGCAGAGAAAGTAAAAATATGCTATAATAATTCATCAATCTTACTTGGAGGCAAAAGAGCATGGACGCACTGGAAATCCTTACAGATTTAGAAAATGTCTTCCCTGTCTTTCAACCGATCTTCAGTGCTGATGAACAGCGTGTTATAGGTTATGAAGTATTAGGTAGATATAAAGGTGAACATGGGACTGTTAGTTTAGGACCTTTTTTCTTAGATGAAGGAATCCCTGAGGAATATCGTTTAGAGGTAGACAATCTAATATTAAAACTAGCGCTCGAAAAAGCATTGACTTTAGAAGAAGATGTTCTTTTGTTTATTAATAAAGATGCAGACTTGCTCATGTATGATGATGCAGAATCCATGTTAGCTATTCTTTTAGAGTTTGAACAAAAAGGGATAAAGCTAAGCCGAATTGTTATGGAGTCAACTGAACGTGTCTATAAGGGAGATATGGAACATCTAGACCATCTATTGAATTATCTTCGAACATATGGAATTAAGATTGCTATTGATAATATGGGTAAAGAACGAAGTCATCTTGATCGAATTGGTCAGCTAGCACCGAACATTTTAAAGGTGGATTTAAATGAGCTCCGTTCAGTTGCATCTGCTCAAGCCCTACATGATATTCTTTATTCACTATCAATGCTTGCGCGTAAAATTGGGATAACGTTATTGTTTGAAAATATTGAAATGACCTATCAGCTTCAATTCGCATGGAGAAATGGAGGCAGGTATTATCAAGGCTATTATTTACAAGAACCTGCTGAAGAGTTTGTAGATCGAGATATTTTAAAGGATAAGCTAAAAGATGAATGGTATCGATTTATCTCATATGAGAAGAAAAAACTAGAGGCTGTTTATCATGCTTCAGACGAATTTAATGAAACGCTCCAGCGTATTTTACAAGCGAAAAATCGTAAAGCAATGGAATATGAAGAATTGTTAACTGTACTTTCTTTAGCTTTAAACGATGTAGCTTTCCGATTGTATATTTGTGATGAAAATGGATTTCAAAAATCCGCAAATATGTTTAAGGAAAAAGACAAATGGAATCTTCAAAAAGAATATGTACATAAAAACTGGAGCTGGCGTCCTTATTTTCTGGAAAATATTATGAAGATGAGGATAGCAAAAAGAGGAATCTTGTCTGATTTATACAGTGATATTGAAACTGGTGAAACGATTCGAACGTTTTCCTGCCC
>JAEWIG010000271.1 GCA_023387295.1 Bacillota bacterium
GCCATTAACACAACACGTGAAGTTGCCCGATCCAACACTAAACCAACATAGTATTCTTTTTTAATATCGCAGCCTTCTTCAATCAATAAGCGCTTGACTTCTTTCCCCTCAGGTCCTGTTTGATGTGTAACAAGTGTTTTACCAAGTATTTCCTGCGCGTATGTACGAACTTCATCTAAGTTCTTAGCAACTTTTACGCCACCAGCTTTTCCACGCCCCCCTGCGTGAATCTGTGCTTTTACAACACATACTTCAGTACCTAATTCTTTTGCTGCCGCTACAGCTTCTTCAACTGTAAAAGCAACGATTCCATTTGGTACATCTACCCCATATTTTCTGAGGACTTCTTTCCCTTGGTACTCATGAATATTCATTTCCATCCTCCTATCAAACTCTCTAAAAATAGACTGCGCTTCCATTTTATTAAATGACAGAAAACTTGTCCACCTTTATTGATTAATTATTATTTTTTCCCCCCAGCTACTTGATCTGCTTTATAAATAAAAGCAAAAACTTCTGCAACTGCTTGATATAGATCTTCAGGAATCTGCTCATTGATATTGAGCTTTCCAAGTAATTCTACTAATGATCCATCTTCATGTACAGGAATGTTGTGTTCACTTGCTCGCTCTATAATACTATCAGCAATTAGTCCTTTTCCTTTTGCAATAATTCGCGGCGCACCATCCTGCTTCGATTTATCGTATGTTAAGGCAACCGCTTCCTTACGAACTTCCCTTTCATTTGTTTTCATATGCGATAATCTACTCCATTAACTTGATTTGGTACGACAATTGTAGCAAGAGTATCCTTCATTTCGTTTTTTTGCTTTTCTTTCGCTGGTTTGTCAAACGTAACAGAAGAAAGCTGATAGTTTATCTTTCCTAATCCTTCTTTCAATTCAGCTAAAAAAGGTGAGGCAATCCATTTTAAGTCATTGCGTTCATTTATGATTGAAATATTCATGATTCTATTTTGTACTTGCATATCAATAATTGTTTCTTCAATATTATCAAGCTGTAAATAAAATAGTACTCGACAGTAATTAGGATCGATTTTCCCTTCTTTTGTTTTCCTTCCACTCCATTGCATTGTTAAATCCGTTCTACTGTCAGATAAAGAAAGCGGAAGTTGAAATACAAACTGCATGATTGGGCCTGCTTCTTGCGAGAGGACCTGAAAGCCCGTAATTTTGTATAATAGTCTTTCTGCAACCTCTCTTATAGGGTTAGGTATTTCTTCATTCATCAACTGCATTAGAAGCGGTTTAAGCGACTCTAATTTTGTCATACCTTCTCCCTCATGCTGCTTTAACAAATTTACGAGGTCATGCTCATATGAAAGTCCGAGAACTTTCATCATACTTTTCATTTGCTCCTTTATGGCTAATGAATTTCCTAATTGCAGGCTTTCTGTTTGAACTTCATTTTTAATTCTCATTAACAAGGTATGTTCTTCATTTGAAATAGCATTAGAAGGGATTGATTCTGACATCTTCATCGCTGCGGTTAATCCCCTTAGCCCCTCATCTGCATGCTTACTATTAATCGAGAGAAATGTTTGAATAATATTCTCCGATTGATTTGCAACAGAATTAATGTTTGAATTTAGCGATCGGAAAATCTCCCTCGCTAATAAAGTTAGCTTACTTTCATTAAGAGGGATAGCTAGCTGATTGGACCTTATTTCAGATAAAAGCTGCTGAAGATCATTCAAACCTTTATTTTGCGTGGAAATATCAGAATTTGATTTCATTTGATTTAATAGTTTTACTAACGAGAGTATGACAGCTTCTCGATTTCCAGCCTTATTTTGAGTTATGATTTCAGTCAATAATGACTGTTCAGCTATCATTTTCCCCTCTTTACTCGATAGGGAATATTCTTTGTTCAGCATTTTTGCAAAAACTTGATTAATCATCTCTTCATTGGAGGCCGTTTTTGAAACAAATCCTAGATTTTGTAGTAGGTTAAATGCTGTATTTGTTTTTTCGTTTGAAAACAGCCACTCCTGAACAATCCTTTGTAAAACTGAATTTGTCTCTTTTTCCTTCCCAGTCATATTCATTTCATTTAGAAGGGATAGTAATCTATCATTACTGGCTGCAGTCTGTTCATTTTTTAAATGTAATTGCAAATTCGTCAATTGGGTAGAGAGTGGGTCATCTTTTAAAACAGAAGATAAGGAAAGAAAAACATCTTTTGTAAATGGAAGCTGTTTGGACAGTAGCAGCTTTATTATTTGTAAACCTTCTTGCAATGAGTCGCTCAACTTCAGCCATTCAGAAGCACTACCAATGGTTTCTTTTGAGAGCGGAAACTGTTCTTTAATAAATAATTGAGCAAGGGCGATATTATCCTTTGAAACCTGAAGATTCATTTGACTTAGCAGAGCGTCAACAGAGGAAGGTTTGCCGACACCATTTGAAGTATCTAATACTCGTAGATGCACCTTACCATCACCCGCTTGAACCTGAAACCAATGGCGCTCGTCTACAGATAGCGGGGTCTCTAAATGAGCAATAACTTTCTGCGTACCAACCTGCACTTCAGCTATTTGATTAGGATACAGCTTTAATACCTTCCCGTTAAAAATTTGCCCTGGTCTAAAGGCTAAAACTCGACTTTCAGACGTCTTTTCCTGTCTAAGCAACGATTGAACAAGTCCTATTGGGCGCATAACATCACCCTCCTCTTCATTCATTTAACATCATTCAGTATTTCAAAAAATGGTATTTAATTATTTATTATGAGATCCTTTATTGGTGCAAAGCTTTTTCGGTGATGAGGTGTGATCCCATACTTTTCAATAGCTTGAAGATGCATTTTTGTTCCATAACCCATATTTTGTGAAAATCCATATTCGGGATATTGATTTCCTATCTCTACCATAATGCGATCACGCGTCACTTTTGCGATAATTGAGGCAGCCGCAATTGAAACACTTTTCGCATCACCCTTTGTAATTGCATCTTGGGGATAAGGAGTATCAAGCTTCACTGCATCAATAAGCAAAAAGTCAGGGGTTACCTTTAAATCAGCTATACTTAAGAGCATCGCCTTCTTTGTCGCTTCAAAAATATTAATGCGGTCTATTTCTTCTACACTAATGATACTTACGCTAGCCGCTAATGCTTGTTCATTAATAATGTCAAAATAATCATTCCGTTTTTGCTCTGAGAGTTTTTTAGAGTCATCAAGACCCGGCAAATAAAAATCAGGTGATAAAATAACAGCTGCTGCTACAACCGGACCAGCTAGTGGACCTCTTCCAGCTTCATCGATTCCTACAATATTTTGAAACCCTGCAGCCCGGTATTTATTTTCATATAAAGACATTTCCACATGCTTTTCATATAGTTTTTTTTCTACTTCTCTTTCTTTATGCCATTTTTTCAGGAGTTGCTGAACACCTTTCCGTTCATCCATTTCTAACGAACGAATAAGTTCACTGTCACGACTTGTTTCCTTCGCGAGCTTTATTTTAATATCTTGAATTTTTAGTTGATTCATGATGATTCTCCTTCATATCACTTACTATTTGTATCGGCGTTCACACAAAAAAATAAAGACCTTCTATCTAAGAAGAAGGCCTAATACATCTTTCAAACTATGCTTGCTGTTTCTCAATTTCATTTCCATTCATCAAATCACTTGGCTGTTCTAATGAGATTGGGCCTAATTTCTCTGTACGAAATTCCCTAATAACCAGTTCGGTAACTTTATCATAATCGATGGCACCACCACTCATGAAACAACCTCTCTGTTTCCCTATTTCATCGAACAGTTCAACAATATCTTCTGGAAAATCTTCTAGCTTAAAACGTTCCTTAAGGCTCATTGGGTACTCTTTTTCGAGAAACCTTAAAGCATATACTGCAACATCCTGTAGGTTTAAGATAGTATCCTTAATCGCGCCTGTAAGTGCGAGCTTTAAACCAACTTCTTGATCCTCGAATTTAGGCCAAAGAATTCCTGGAGTGTCAAGGAGCTCTAACTCCTTTCCAACTTTAATCCACTGTTGGGCTTTTGTTACACCAGGAGTATTACCTGTTTTAGCAATATTTTTTTTGGCAAGTCGATTAATTAACGTTGATTTCCCTGCATTTGGAATCCCAACAATCATTGCCCGAATAGCTCTTGGCCTCACGCCTTTCGCTTTCATTCGGTCAAATTTTTCTTGCAAAACCTCCTGTGCCGCAAGAACGATTTCTTTCATTCCTACACCAGCTTGAGAGTTTATTGCGATTGCTCTTATGCCTTTGCTCCTGAAATATTGAATCCATTGTTTCGTTACTTCTCTATCTGCCATATCCGCTTTGTTCAAAAGAACAAGCCTAGGTTTATGCTGAATGATTTCATCAATCATTGGGTTACGAGAGGAGTAAGGGATTCTAGCATCGACAAGCTCAAAGATAATGTCAACTAGTTTAAGTTTTTCTGTTACCTGTCTGCGGGCTTTTGCCATATGACCAGGAAACCATTGAATCGTCAATGCGACCACCTCCTTATTTCACAATTCGAATGTCTTCTATAGGCCAATAAATAATGCTTGTGTTTCCAAGAACCTTTTCCATTGGAACTGTTCCTATGTGACGACTATCTTTACTATATCTACGGTTATCACCCATAACAAATAAATGACCCTCAGGAACAGTTTCTTGTCCAATCTTCTCTTCTAATGTAAACGGTTCTGTTAAAGGACCATCAATAACCTGTTTTTTGTATTCATCTAAATACGGTTCATCATATGCTTTACCATTCACATACAATGTATCATCTTTGTACTCAATTCGATCTCCTGGTAGACCAATGACTCTTTTTATGTAATCTTTATTCTCAGGAGCATGAAAGACAATAATATCAAAACGCTCCGGTTCACTGATTTTATAACTGAATTTATTTACAATCATTCTATCCTGATCATGAAGAGTTGGCATCATCGATAACCCATCTACTACAATCGGAGCAAATAAAAAATATCGAATAATCACTGCTAGTAACACTGCAATGATAAGTGCCTTCGACCATTCCCAAATTTCATTTTTCTTTTTCTTTGTTTCCATCTACTTCCCCACCATTCTTAAGAAAAAAATATATCGATTATCTTTTATTTTACAAAATTTCCGCACAAAAATCATGATGGGAACCTTGTCAAATTCGCCTTGGCGTATTTGTGCCCAGATTAATACCTTCGCTAGCTCGATAAATTTCCTTTAAAAAATCTGAGGCATCCACCGGAGGTAGTAACTTTATTCAGCTAGAGTTTGAACCTAACTGAATTAAATTTTAGTTCACATCTACCTTACCACTTTAGAAATGGGAGATTTCTGATGAATAAAGTTATTAGTATTATTTAACATTTATGAAAAATTATTAGTATATAGTAAAAGGACTAAAATAACGGTAATCAATCATAATCCCTAACGTATTTTAACTATGAAAAAGGAGCTTGTTTTACCAAGCTCCTTTCACTTTTCATATTAACGAATTTCTTTAATACGAGCTTTTTTACCACGTAATTTACGTAGGTAATAAAGTTTCGCACGGCGAACTTTACCACGGCGAATAACTTCAAGCTTCGCAATCTTTGGTGTGTGTACTGGGAATGTACGCTCAACGCCTACACCGTAAGAGATCTTACGTACTGTGAAAGTTTCACTAATTCCACCACCACGACGCTTAATCACAACTCCTTCGTATACCTGAATACGCTCACGAGTACCCTCAACAATACTTACGTGTACACGTACAGTATCACCAGGACGGAAAGCAGGAACATCAGTACGAAGTTGTTCTTTTGTGATTTCTTCGATTAATTTATGCATCGTTTTCAACTCCTTCCACCAGATGCTCATGCACATTTTCTCATCAAAATTGCAGCGGAACATCCTAATAAGACAAAAAACTGAATAAATCCAGCCTAAGTCACAAAAAGTATTTTATCATAGCCAATGAGTAAGTTCAATGCTATTTCTGCTCTTTTTTAATTTCTTCTAGCCATTTTTTTTGCTTATCAGTTAAAACGAGGGTCTCTAGGAGGTCAGGACGGCGAAGCACTGTTCTTCTTAATGATTCTTTCATTCTCCATTCCTCTATTAAACGGTGATTGCCAGATAGAAGAACATCGGGTACTTTCATTCCTCGAAAATCAGCTGGCCTTGTATAATGAGGATGTTCAAGTAAGCCTGTACTGAAGGAATCTTGTTGGTGTGACGCTTCATTTCCTAAAACATCTGGTAAAAGGCGAACAACACTGTCGATTATTACCATCGCACCTAATTCTCCACCTGTTAAAACAAAATCTCCAATCGATATTTCATCTGTTACAACATGCTCACGAATTCTCTCATCATAGCCTTCATAATGACCACAAACAAAAATTAAGTGTTCTAAATTAGCTAGTTCCTCTGCTTTCTTTTGCGTATATCGTTCTCCTTGCGGACATAGCAAAATGACTCTAGGTTCTGAATTTGCTTTTGAACGCAAATCCTCGACAGCATCAAAAATCGGCTGAGGTTTTAATACCATACCTGCTCCGCCACCATATGGATAATCATCGACGGTCTGATGCTTATTATCCGCATATTCTCTGAAATTGACGACATTATACTCAACCGCATCATGTTCAGCAGCTTTTTTTAATATGGAATGTCCAAATACACCCGCAAACATTTCAGGAAAAAGCGTTAGCACATCAATTTTCATCATGATAGCAAGCCTTCTATTGGATCGATAACAATACTCTTTTCTTTCACGTCTACCTTCTTTACGACGTCTTCAATATAAGGAATAAGGACATCCTTCCCGTTTTTTCCTTTCACAACCCAAACATCATTTGCTCCTGGGGTAAGAATTTCACGAACCGCACCTATTTCTTCACCAGCAAGTGTTGTTACGATGCAACCAATAATTTCATGGTAATAGAACTCATCCTCGTCAAGCTCCTCTAGCTGGCTTTCTGGCACCTTTAAAATGCCACCCTTCATTTTTTCAATCTCGTTCATATTTTCATAACCTTCAAATGTAACCAGGTCAAAGTTTTTATGAATCCGATGCGTTTTAACAGTCAATTCAAGCGGGTTATTACTATCCGGCATAAATAAATACAATTTATTCCCAGGCTTATAACGTTCTTCTCTAAAATCCGTCTTCGATATGATTCTTGCTTCACCTCTCACACCATGAGTGTTGACGAGTTTTCCGACATTAAACCATTTTTCCATAATAACTCTCCTCTAGCGTATTTCATTGACAATCCCATCTTTAATGATGATTGTTTTTCCACTTTGGATATCATCCCAGCGATCACCTTCTTCAATCTCAATAATCGCCTTTACTTCTTTTTCCTTTAATTCGCTTCCTAACGGTAGTATATGTAATTGTTCGATTTGAAAATCGAGCAGTTTAGTCTTTTCTTGACGGAGATGAATTTCCTTTTCGAAGTGCTTGATTAGGCTTACAGGCTGAAACTTCTTCGACTTTTCAAGTTTTTTCATTTCAAAGCGTAGCTGGTCACACTCTTTCTCAAGCTGTTGCTTTCTTAAAGAGTAGGTTTCAAATAGCTTTTGTTTACTATTCTCTGTTAAAACCTGCTTTACCACGACCGTTTGAAGTATTTTCACCAATAACGCCTCCCAAAGGCTAATAATCGTGAATGCATTTCCCTGTAGATGTAATTGTTAATTAATACATAGGCTTTGTTAATAAACATTGTTTAAGCCTATTAATTAAATTGGAAAAAAGGAGGGGCCGCCCCCTCCTTTTAGTTGTTCTTATTGTCCAGCTACAGCGCCTAGGGGCTCGAGGTCATAAGCCAATCTGTCAAGTAGGTTAAAGTACAACCTACTCGTCAGCTCGTCCTATGCTTGTCGCCCCTGTTCAAGGCGCTTTCGCTTTTCTTATTCTGATATTTCTAGAAAGATCTTTTTCTGTTGCGATGAACCTGCTGCATACACAACAGTTCGTATTGCTTTTGCAACGCGCCCTTGCTTCCCAATTACTTTCCCCATGTCATTCTTGTTGACAGAAAGCTGATAGGTTACGCGATGATCCTCTTCAAGAACCTGTACTTGAACTTCTTCCGGAAAATCAACAAGGGGCTTAACAATCGTTTCGATAAGTTCTTTCATTTTCTCTATCAATTACTTACCGTGTTTAGCGTTATGGAATTTTTCCATAATACCTTGTTTAGAGAAAAGGTTACGAACTGTATCAGATGGTTTAGCACCAGTTTGTAGCCATTTAAGAGCTAATTCTTCATTGATTTCAACGATAGCTGGATTTGCAACCGGATTGTAAGTTCCTACAGTTTCAATGAAACGTCCATCACGTGGTGAACGAGAATCTGCTACAACGATACGATAGAAAGGAGATTTATTAGCTCCCATACGTTTTAAACGAATTTTTACTGCCATTTTAAAAAGCACCTCCGAATAGTTTCACACAAGATAGTATAATATCAATTGTTAAATAGTTTGTAAAGAGTTTTTTCTTTACAGTATAAAAAATTTTTAAAAAGGGTTGAAAGGAAGCTTAAATCCGCCTCGTTTTTTACCTTTTGATTGCATACCTGTCATTTGCTTCATCATTTTTTTCATGTCTTCAAATTGCTTTAATAATCGATTTACTTCAGGAACAGTTCTCCCACTACCCTTCGCTATTCGCTTACGGCGACTAGCATTAATGGTCTCAGGATGCGTCTTTTCTTCCTTTGTCATCGATTGAATAATCGCTTCTACATGCTTAATTTGCTTTTCATCAATTTGAAGATTGTTCAAGCCTTTGACTTTGTTGGCACCAGGCATCATTTTTAAGAGCTCATCGAGTGGTCCCATACTGCGAACCTGACCTAATTGCTCTAAAAAATCATCAAATGTAAATGAAGCTGTGCGCATTTTTTGCTGAAGCTCTTTTGCTTTTTCTTCATCTACATTTGCCTGTGCCTTTTCAATGAGCGTAAGAACGTCTCCCATGCCTAAAATACGTGAAGCCATTCGTTCAGGATGGAAAGGTTCTAAAGCATCTAGCTTTTCACCAAGACCAACAAACTTGATTGGGGTATTCGTCACAGAACGAATCGATAGCGCTGCTCCACCACGAGTATCACCGTCAAGCTTTGTCAGCACAACCCCCGTTAATCCAAGAAGATCGTTGAAGCTTTGTGCTACATTGACAGCATCTTGTCCTGTCATGGCATCTACAACTAGAAAAATTTCATCAGGTTTTGCAATCTCTTTGATCTCTTTAAGCTCATCCATCAAGTCTTCATCAACATGCAATCTACCAGCAGTGTCAATTAGAACATAATCATTATGTTCTTCCTTCGCCTTTTCGATAGCTTGCTTTGCAATTTCAACTGGACTTACCTGATCTCCAAGTGAAAAAACAGGCATACTCAATTGCTT
>JAEWIG010000345.1 GCA_023387295.1 Bacillota bacterium
TTGTCGGAATGATTTCTCGAATTGCTGAGCAAACAAATTTATTAGCTTTAAACGCTGCCATTGAAGCTGCTAGAGCTGGTGAACACGGAAAAGGGTTTGCCGTAGTTTCAGAAGAGGTCAGGAAACTTGCGGAGGAATCAAATATATCGGCACTTGAAATTGAAGAAAGACTTAATCACTTTAAGACGACCATTGAATATGCGGTTACTAATATGCAAAAAGGTTCAAATGAAGTGGAACATGGTTCGCTTGCTGTTAGTCAAACACAAGAAAAATTTAAAGCTATTCTTAATGCCGTTGAATTAGTAACTGGTGAAATCCAAGAGGTTTCTGCTGTTACGGAGGAAATGTCAGCTGGTTCTGAAGAAATCTCAGCATCCATAGAAGAGTTTGCCACTTTATCAAAAGAAACAGCCAATCTTTCAACAGGTGTTGCTGCTTCGACAGATAAACAGCTTGAATCGATGGATTCGATTTATGAATTAACAACTATTCTGCATAAGCTTTCAACTGAGTTAGAAGATTCAGTCAAGCGATTTAAAGTATAGAGGAATTTGAACAAGATTTAATAAAGGGCAATCTCATAAAAGAAGTCTTACTCCAAATCATGCATATAGAAGTACATGATTGTGATATGAAGTCAGAAAGCTTTTAGAAGATGCCCTTTTTCTTATAGATTTTTCAATACTAAATTAAGCTTGTTCGTTCTTTCAAGCTTCTCTTCATCAGAAGCAAGATCGTATTTTTTTAGTAAATGAAAGATTTCATTTAAAATCTGCTGTGTATGCTCCTTTTGAAAAAAAGCATCGAACATTTGAATAATATCAGCTGGAAGAAATTCCTTTTGCTGTTCAAATTTTTGCTTCACATCTTCAAATGAATGATCCAGTTTACATTCACTCATCTTCTTCTCCCCCTTAATTGATACAGTTGTATAATCTATTCTACTATGAACAATACAAATAATCTAATGAGGTTAAAACTTATTAAAAAAGAGCGAAGAATTTCTCCTTCGCTCTTTTTTGTCCTTATTGGCTAGTCACATTATTTTTTATATCGTTTAATGGTACCTCATTATTAGCTTCTACAGCCCCTGCTCCAGACTTGCTATCTTCACTACCCGGTTTCACATATAGGTAATCTTCACGATTAATCGGTACAAATCCCTCAGGCGTATAGAAACGTAGTAAATCTTTATATACAATATTATCCGACATTTGAAGTTCAGTCTTAGCTTTTTCAGCTAGTTGCCCACAGCTAGCGCCATCAGCAAGCTCTCCCGTTTCAGTTACATAACATTTTTCCTCAATTTGAGAAAAATCAGGAGAAATAAAGTCACCATTTCGGAATGGAACAACTTCTCGATGGTTCTCTGATAATAAATCAGAGCCAATCTCCAAATAATCTTTTGTATCAATTCCTAATAGATGTAATAATGTTGGGCGAATATCGACTTGACCACCAATTTGATGCTGTACTCCCCCTTCTACTCCAGGAACATGAATAAACACTGGCACTCTTTGAAGGTTTCTTGAATATTCGAATGGTGTAATCTCTTTTCCAATAATTTCAGCCATTGCTTCATTATGGTTTTCTGAAATCCCATAGTGGTCGCCGTATAAAACTATTACTGTATTATCATATAATCCTGATTCTTTTAGATCATTAAAGAACTGCTCTAAAGCTTGATCCATATAATGAGCTGATTGGAAATATTGGTTTACCACCTTATCATCCGTCTCTGCCGCAGGAAAATCTGTATCTCCCTCATCCATTTTAAATGGGAAATGATTTGATAATGTAATAAATTTTGTATAGAAAGGTTGTGGTAGACTTTCTAACATTGGCATTGATTCAGTAAAGAATGGTTTATCCTTCAACCCATAGTTCTTTGTATTTTCTTCAGTCATGTTATAGTATTCTGCATCGAAAAACTTATCATATCCGATTGACCGATACATTTCATTTCGATTCCAGAACGTTTTGTAGTTACCATGAAAAGTTGCAGAAGTATAGCCCTGTGATTTTAAAATCGCAGGAGTTGCCTGTAAAGTATTCTGAGCTTTTGAAACAAAAACTGCGCCTTGTGACATTGGATATAAAGAATTATCCAACATAAACTCCGCATCTGAAGTTTTCCCTTGACCAGTTTGGTTTATAATATTATCGAAATAGAAAGTTTTACCATCATGTGCAAGTGAGTTTAAAAATGGCGTAACCTCTTGTCCATTTAACTTATAATCAATCATAAATGTTTGCAATGATTCCATTGATATCGTTATAACATTCATGCCTTTTGCCTTACCGAAGTATTCTGGATTTGGTTGAGCATAATTTGCTTTAATATAGTTTTCTACTTCTGTAACATCGTTTGAATCAGCCATCGCTTTTTGGCTCGCAGATCTAGCATTTTGAACAACATCATAGATAGAGAAATTTGTAACTCCTAAATATTTGACAAGATAATTTCGGTCAAAAGTACGTGATAATAATTGTGGACGATCCATTTCTGCTAATCCTAGATTAATTAGAAAAGTAACAATCCCTGCTGCAATCACATATTTAGCTGGTTTTCTGCTTGTTGCTCTTTCTGATTTATACCATTTTTTCGCAATTAGAAAAATAAGAATAATCGTATCCGTAAAGTAGAAAATATCCAACGGTGACATTAATGATAGTGCACTTTCACCAAGTTGTCCCGCATTCGTTTTCGTCTGCATGACAACAGGTACAGTAATAAAGTCACTAAAGAATCGATAATACACAACATTTGCATACAAAAGGATTGAAAGTACTAAGTTCATTACGATTAATACAGTAGATTGGATTTTCCCTTTAAAAAGCAAGGCAATTCCTAAAAATATTAACGCAGAACTTAATGGATTAATGAACAAAAGAAATTCCTGTAGTTTATTATCAATTCCAAGACTAAATTCTATTTGATAAGCTGCATAAGTTTTTAACCAGAAAAGTACAACGATTAGAAAAAATAAGCGTAAATTACTTTTTGTCATTGCCTGTTTGAGATTATGAAGTTTTTGCATAATTTACACCCCTTTATTAGAATAGAAAAACTTAGCAATCGCTAAGTCCTAAACCCTTTATTTACAAGAACATTTGCTATTTAATGTAGAATAATATAACACACCCCACACTGAATAGGAACTTGTTTTACCTACAAAAATTCGATTGCTTTCAGCATAAATCAGCAAGATTTTGCAACGATTCATA
Organism: Bacillota bacterium; assembly: GCA_023387295.1. Taxonomy (GTDB): domain Bacteria; phylum Bacillota; class Bacilli; order Bacillales; family Cytobacillaceae; genus Cytobacillus. The sequence continues at coordinate 3,232 of JAEWIG010000345.1, forward strand.
TTGTATATCAATTAAAACCAGAGTGTCCAGTCTTAAATGTTCATTTTTCTAAAGAACGTTTATTCATATAAATCAGACACTTTAGAAAACCTAAGCGTCATTAGTACCGTAACTTATTAGGAATGTCCTTCGTCAAATTAAGAAATATTGGAGAGGTGCTGAGAAAAAATGTTTAGAGTTTTTATGCTTTTCCTTACCTGCTTTTTATTGGCAGGATGTGCGGTAAAACCGAATGAACCTCAACCTATTGAAAAAACAGCTCCCCAGAAGGATTCATTGGAAATTAGTGATTATTTTCCACATGAAAATAGGACACTTTACTTTAATGGAGAAGGAAATGAGTTTGCTGCATACAAAGAGGATTTTTTCCAGCAAACTGATAATTATCTTACTTCTATTGTTGAAAATGGAGGAACAAGAGTTTTTAAAGTGTATCAACTAACAAATAAAGGCATCTATCTTGTATATGAACAACCGGAATATTACCAAGAAGCTCCAATGGATATTGACTCAGTGAAAAATCAGTTTAACCCTGTTCCAC
>JAEWIG010000373.1 GCA_023387295.1 Bacillota bacterium
GGTTATTTGAATCGTGAAGAAGAGACGACAAAAAAATTAGTGGATGGATGGTTGAATACAGGTGATATCGGTTATTTAGATAACGAAGGTTTTCTGTATGTATTAGATCGCCGTTCTGATTTAATTATTTCTGGTGGAGAAAATATTTATCCTGCTGAGATCGAAGGTGTGTTAGTATCGCATCCAAGCATTGTAGATGCAGGCGTTATCGGTATGAAAGATGAAAGATGGGGGGAAGTACCCGTCGCCTTTGTCGTATTGAACAGTAAGCTAAGAAAAGAAGAAATTCTCCACTTCTGCCAAGAAAAATTGGCAAAATATAAAATACCAAAAGAAATTATTCCTATTCATGAAATTCCAAGGAATGCTGCAAAGAAGATTTTGCGTAGGGAGATTAAAAAACTACTTAACGAAAAAGAAAAATAATTTTTCTTTTGAATTCGATTGTTAACGCTCTGCTAATTTTGTTGATGGAGCGGAATGCTCAAGAGCTTCCGAAAAAAATTGGAATTCCTATTTTAAGTTTGCTCTTGAATTTCTTTTTGAAAATAAAAGTCCAAGGTAAACCTTGCTAGAGCAATTTTAAGCTTAGCAGTGGAAAATCAACCTTTGAAAAGAGGCAATGATCTGATAAAGATCATTGCCTCTTAGTGTTATTTCATCAGAAATATTAATATGAAGGTTGGAATGTTTGACAATCGGTTTCCTTGCTACTGGATGCTGTATCGCCTTTTTGGGTTACAACATAAATTTGTGTAGCATTACATTTATTTCCTTTTCCCCAAAATGTACAATTATTGACCTCGCATAAAACATCTTTTGCCATTACGATCGACTCCTTCAATTGTTTTGGAATGGAATAGGACAAATTGTGTTTAGCACTAGCCCTATTATAGATTGTGAAAAAAATCTACTGTTTATTCCTCATAATTGAAGGAATAAACAGTAGATATGAAGGAGGAACGTAGTAACACGCTCAATAATTATTCATTAAGAGCTTTTCTAAGCGCTTCTAGATTATTTTCCATAAGAGAAAAATAAGAAGGATTATTTTTTAGATCTTCATCTGTTAAGACGGATAAATTATGGAGCACTAATGGTTTTGCTCCTATTTCTTTTTGGATGATTTCTGTAAGCTTAGAGTTAACATTTTGTTCAAAGAAAACATACTTTAAATGATATTTTTTTGCTACTTCGATAATTTTCTGTAGTTGTTTTTGTGATGGCTCATTTGATGTGTTTAAACCTGAAATACTAATTTGCTTAAGTCCATAGCGTTTTTCCCAGTATCCAAATGCAGAATGTGAAACAATAATTTCTTTATGCTTAGCTTCACTAATCATGTTTTTGAAATCTTGATGTAATTGATCGAGTTCATTGGCTAAGAGTAAATAATTAGCTTCAAACTGTTCTTTTTGCTCAGGCATTTTATCGATTAGTGCTTGTTTAATGCTAAGAGCCAAATCCTTTGCATATACAGGGTCAATCCATATATGTGGATCTATGTCTCCATGGTGGTGTTCATCCTCTTCGACACCGTGCTCAGTTTCATCAATTTGAATTTCTTCGGCTGCACCAACCATTGTGACTTTTTCATTTTTTAACGTTGTTTTAGCTTTTTCAACAAAACCTTCAAGTCCAAGACCAATATAAATAAAAAGATCAGAGTCAGCTAAATTTATCATATCTTTTTGTGTTGGTTCAAAGGAATGTTCATCTGCTCCAGGGGGATAGATGGTATTAACTTCTACAAAATTTCCGCCGATACGTTCTGTGAAATATTGTAAAGGATAGACAGTCGTATAGATGTTTAATTTATTTTGATTGCTTTCGCCCTTTTTCTCGGTAGATTCTGTATTATTAGAGCAACCTGCTAGGAATAGACCTAATGATAAAAACAATGTTAATATTTTTTTCATATTAACCCCTTTCTCAATACAATAAATCGAATCCATTACGATTTAAGATAGAAAAAATTTTTATAAGTTCAAAACTAAAATAATTTTATAATCGTAATCATTACGATTACCATTGTAATTCTACAAAAAAAAAAATTAAAAATCAAGAGTAAAAATTTGTCTGTCTTAAAATCTTTCTGTATTCTATAATAAATGAAAAAATTTGTAAGGAGTAACCAAGATGACATTAATAAAAGACATTCTAGAATTTAATAAGCAATTTGTTGAAGAAAAAAAATATGAAAAGTATATAACTACAAAATTCCCAAACAAGCGTATGGTTATTGTTACATGTATGGATACTCGATTAGTTGAACTCCTTCCAAGAGCAATTAATGTACGTAATGGGGATGTCAAAATTATTAAAACAGCAGGGGCACTTGTTGCACATCCTTTTGGAAGTATCATGAGGAGTTTGTTAATCGCTGTTTATCAGCTTCAAGCAGAAGAGGTATTAATCATTGGCCATTATGATTGTGGTATGAGTGGAATGAAGCCAGAAGGTATTATGGAAAGTATGAGAAAACGGGGCAAATCTGAGGAAGCTCTTGACACCATTACGTACTCAGGTGTTGATGTTAAAGATTGGCTCAGAGGATTTGATGATGTCGAAGAAAGTGTCGGCCACAGTGTTCGGATGGTGAAAAAACATCCATTAATGCCGACGGATGTTCCTGTTCATGGATTAGTCATTGATCCAGGTACAGGGGAATTAAAAGTGATTGTCGATGGATACGAGAATTAATTAGGACTTGATTGTTTTTTTTTCTTTGAGGGCCATTCATCAGGAACAGGGTCTATTCCACCAGGATGAAAGGGATGGCATTTTAAAATACGCTTGATAGCTAACCAGCCTCCCTTTAAAGCACCGAAACGTTTAACAGACTCTAACCCATAGTGAGAACAAGTAGGGTAAAATCTACAAGTAGGTGGTTTAAGAGGAGAAATGACAATTTGATAAAAGCGGATAATGCCAATAAATATTCTTTTAAACATAGTGAACCTCCATTCTATATAAGACTGTATAGCCTAATAACATACTATTAGTTCATTGTTTTGTTCTAATGATAAAAAGATACCATATTATCTTTTATATGGCGAACGTCCTGTTTCGTATTTCAGCATTAACCTTTTTCTAATGAAGATACTTCAGTTTTACGATACAATTGGGGGAGAAATCAAAGGAGTGATTGAACATGCCTTCAGTAGAAAGCTTTGAATTAGATCATAATGCGGTTAAGGCACCTTATGTAAGACATTGTGGAGTACATCAAGTGGGAACAGATGGGGTAGTTAATAAGTATGATATTCGCTTTTGCCAACCGAATAAACAGGCCATGAAGCCAGATGTTATTCATACATTGGAGCATCTACTTGCTTTTAATCTGCGTACTTATTGTGAAAAATATGATCATTTTGATATTATTGATATTTCGCCGATGGGTTGCCAAACAGGTTACTATTTAGTTG
>JAEWIG010000382.1 GCA_023387295.1 Bacillota bacterium
GTTCCAAAGAGATAATTTGTTTTGTTTCGAGATCAATGAGGTTTTCGAAATAAAAACCATTTAAACAATATTTTCCGTTAGGCGAACAGCTTAGAGGTTCATTTTTCACGTCCTCAAGGATAACTTCCTCTTCTTCCTTCTCAATATTAAAAGAAATCAGCTGAAAACCTTCACTATATGTATCTACATCTGTGGGATAGAGAGGTTTAAAGGTGAAAAAATGATTTTGCTCATCGAAATCAAAAAAAGGAATAAACCAGCCAGAAAACCGCGATAAATGTGGCATTGAAAACGATGAACGTTCCTGAAAATCATTTGTTAGAAAGGAGTACACAGCCTCTTCCCTATTTTCTGGGGAGACAGTAATCGTCATGAGCGAATCCTTTATTGTTTCCAAATGGTATATATTATCCAACATTTTTTTCTCATTCGTTTTTGCGATCGCCTTTTTCATTAATGGAGCAAATAACGTCGAACTTTCTCCCCAATCTAAATAAACCAATTCATCATCTTTAATCCAATAAGCAAATGGCTCCTTTAAAGAAACATCCGTAATCACTTTCTCTGCAATATTTATTTGGACAGTTGAAAAATCCCAGTTCTCTGAGAATAGAGAGATGAGCAGGACGTTTTCATTATATGGATTCCATTTAAAAACAAAGTCATACGCCTCAAGGCTTTCCTTCATAATTTCATTCCCTGTGGAATCAATAATTGTTATTTCTCCCTCATATGTTGTGGAGGCAGCATGTATCATTATTCGATTTCCAGATGGACTTGCGAGGGCTGTAGCAATAGGAGCTTCACTTTCAAAAATCAACTCTGTTTTCCCGGTAAAAATATTATATGTATACAAATGGGACCCCAGTCCAACATTTGTTATGTAAAGAAGTGTTTCATTATTTAACCAGCCACTAACTGTATTAAATTGACCTTGTTTGATTGATAGCGGGGCGATAATTCCTACACTAGAAAAAGTTTGAGGAAGAGCATCTTTTTCAATTTTCTTGTTTAGTTTTATCCCTGAATGATTCTCAACCTTATTCCTGGACTCACATCCAAAAAGAAAAGTGGCAATAAAAAGGAGTAAAATACATAAAAAAACAAACTTTCTATACTTCCAACAATCACTCTGCTCCAACTGTTTGCCCCCCTTCTATTACACTATATATTAGTACGTTTTTATGAAGTAAATGTTTCAATTATTTCAAGTTTATTTCAAAATGAGTTTATCACAAAATGATTCACAAGGGGGAAGGAATCAATAAATAAAGAAATCGGCTCCTTTGCCGATTTCTTAAAAGTCATATAAATATACTCCCACACCTATTTTTCACATATATAAGGCAGCTAGGAAAATACCGAGCGCTTCTTCAAAGATTTCGTCAAACTGGGATAGTGGCAATGGATTAATCCCTCTTCCCAATTCTATGGTAAAGCCAGGTTTTCGAAACTCTTGAATGAACCAATCCTTGTATCCAGCATAGCTGTCAACATATTGGATCGCTTTATAACCGCTAACTCTAGCGAACTCAGCTGCTAAAACTCTTGATTCAGGAGGCTCGAGTCCTTCAAACCCCCAATAAAGCTCCTCACCTTGGGTATGAAAGGCAAGCATGCGATTATACTGATTATCCCTTGCTAAGTTTTCCATAGCAATACTTTCAGGCTCTGTTAACGGGGCCGTACCCGGATAATCGCGCGGAGAAGGGACCTTTTCCCCTCGCTCCCTTTCCTTTTCCCATTTTGCAGGGAATTGATCGTTTAAGTCAACACCTCTAATATTTGCTTTCCATCCTGAAAAATCAGTGCTTCCCCCGTTAATATTAATTACCTGTTCCTTTATCTCAGCAGTTGGACCATTTATGACTAGATCGACCCCATCTGGATTAACCATTGGGACTATTGAAAGATCGACCGATTTATAGAGTGGCATGCTTTCCAAACCTCTAATCGGTTTTACATTTGTTAATGATAATAAAAAATGATTTAAAAGCGCCATTAAAATACTTGAAGTAATCCACTCATTAGCATGAAAGGAAGCATTGAATTGCACCTTTTTCGTTCCTTTTCCAAGTCTAATTTTTTGAATTGGCTTTTCGAGCAGGGTTTTTCCAATTGTATCTATTTTAATAAAAGGATATACTTCCTGAAGCTTTTGGATATCCTTTGTTAAGGCTGCAAAATTATATTTTTTGTTGCCCATTACAACTGGAGAGATTACTCGATTCGGTATGAAAATGCTCATTCCTGTTTGTAACTGATTAGGATTCACATTTTGATTCATAAGAAGTAAGGCATCTAGAGAAAAATGTCTTGCATTACTCAGTTTCCAAAAAGTATCACCTGATTTTACTGTATAGTTTTGGGCAATAAATCCAGGAATTTGAATCTGCTGACCAATCGTTAATGCCGTTGGATTCACAGTCGGGTTAGAATCAACGAGTAAATTTATTGGGAGCATAAATAGCTGACTATAGTACCAAAACGTATCTCCTGAGCGTACTTGAACTCTCATATTTTCTCCTCCCTTCATCCTCTATTCTTATGAAGGCAAAGGATAAATAATGCTTAAATAGCATTAACACCAAGCTCATTATCTTATGAAATTTACATCATTGTTACAACTAGAAAAAGCCTGCTCTTGGCAGACTTTTTCTAGTTTATTATTCAGCATCAATGTGTACTTCATTCTCAAATAAGTTTTGATTGCGATAGTCTTTATTTTCATAAAATCTTAGCAAGTCACCATAAATAATTTTGTCTGAATACTCCAGTTCATTTTTGGCCTTTTCAATATATGGTTCACATGCTTTCATGTCAGTTGGCTCACCAGTTTGTTTATCATAACAAATGTCTCGAGTATATAAATAATCTTTTGTAATGAAGCTTCCATCTCGCAAAACAGTAAAATCCATTTTATCATCAGAGAAAAGATCAGAACCAAAATCGATATTATTTTTCGAGTCAATTCCAAGTAAATGTAGGAGAGTTGGTTTAACATCAATCTGTCCTGCTACCGTAGAAATAGTCTTTCCATTATGACCAGGAATATGAACAATGAACGGAACTCTTTGTAGTTGAGTACTTACAAAAGGTGTAACCTCTTCTCCTAAAAACTCACCCATTGCCTTATTATGGTTTTCCGAGATTCCATAATGATCCCCATAAAGAACAATAATAGAATCTTCATATAAGCCTTCTTCCTTCAGTCGTTCAACAAAAATCTTTAGTGCCTCATCTGTATAGCGAACCGTAGGGAAGTAATTATTTACGGTTTTATTATTAGATGTGTATGGATCAATAAATAGGTCTTCCTCGTCTAATTCAAAAGGGAAATGGTTCGTTAAAGTAATAAACTTCGCATAAAAAGGTTTAGGCATTTCTTTTAAATGCTGAATGGACTGTTCAAAGAAATCAATATCCTTTAAGCCCCAGCCAACAGAGTTCTCTTCTGTTACTTCATAGTCAGGCAATGAATAGAAGCGGTCATATCCTAATGAATCGTACATGATATCTCTATTCCAGAAGCTCTTATTGTTCGCATGCAATGATGCCGTGAAATATCCATTATCATTTAATATATCTGGTGTTGCTGTATATTCATTCCCAGAATGAGTGAAGAATACAGCTCCCCGACTTAATGGGTATAGCGAGTTTTCAACGATGAATTCTGAATCAGAAGTCTTCCCCTGAGCTGTTTGATGATAGAAATTTTCAAAGTAATAACTATCCTTAATAAATTCATTTAAAAACGGAGTAATTTCTTGTCCGTTAACGGTTTGATTAATTACAAAGCTTTGTGTCGATTCCATTGAAATTAAGATTACATTTTTGCCCTTTGCCGCTCCAAACATTTCATCATTTGGTCTCTTATAGTTGGCATGAATATAGTTATCAATATCAACTAATTCACTACCGTCAGCCATTGCTCTTTGTGCTGATGATTTAGACTGCAAAAACGCATCATAAATATGATAATTATACGTTCCAATATTTTTGACAAGCATTTCACGGTCAAATGTTCTTGTTAAGAGCTGTGGACGTTCGGTTTCTGCCAAGCCTAGATTAAAAAAGGTCATTGCAATAGCAATCAAGAAAAATGCTCTTCGGTCGACTTTTGAATATTCACGGTAAGTGAGAAACTTTGGTTTACGAAACACAATTAATGCCAAAATAATAAAATCTAGAAAATATAATAAATCGGTAAAGTTTAATAATTCATTTACACTGCTACCTAAATCACTCATATTACTCGTTTGAAAAAGAACTGGAATCGTTAAGAAATCATTGAAAAATCGGTAAAAAACGATGTTTGCAAATAATACAAACGAGATTAGAAAGCTTGTAATCAAGATATACCGATTGCGGCTCTTTTCCTTCATAAACAAGCCGATTCCAAATACAAAGAGTAAAAAGCTTAATGGATTTATGAATAGAATAAACTCTTGTCGCCAATTTTCTATTTTAATATCAAAGCTAGTTTTATAGGCAATATAGGTTTTTAGCCAAAGTAATACCGTCGCTATTCCAATAAGCGACACCTTTGACAAATTTAATTTTTTCATTTTTAACTTACCCTCCCTGTTTTTTAACGAACAGATACGGAAATATTGATTATTTTTTCCAAATAAAGGATGATGAAATTTTGATCAAACTTTATCTTAATACTTTTTTTACAAAAAATCAAATTTCCTTATACATTATTTTTGTAGAATTATAGATTGACAATTCTTTTCTTGTCCCACAATTATTAGACGAATGAGTCTGTAAAAAGTTTCGAATTTCTCCTTTTTTAGAAAAATGAGCCAATTGACACAAGCCCTTAAAAACAAAAAAAAATCATCCACTTTTTCGTGTGGATGATTCTAAAATCCCATAAAACAGTTAGCGATCCTTGTAAATTTTAATGTTTGTCCTTCAAAAATTCTGCCTCATGCCGAAGTAATAAAATGGCCATTTGGTAATCTTTTGTATCGATCAACTGCGACTGGTACAACTCCTTTATTTCTGCCTCCATTAACTCCAAATCAGCAATTCGGTCACCTACATAGACAAATATCCCGAATTTTTTTAGAAATTGTTGAACATCATAGATTGTTTTCATAGTATCCCTCTTATTTTTGTTTAAGATTGAATTGGAAGCTTAATCTTGCTCCCTAATAAGGTTAAGTAATTTTTGATAATCCTCTTGATTCGGCATGATGTCATTTGCCATGCTAGCGTATTTATTTGCCTCGTTAAGATTACCTTCATTTAAATAAATAGCTGCTAAATAGTAATATGCCTCATGATAATTTGCTTTTTTATCGATCGCAATAAGTAAATGCTCCTTCGCTTTCTGTAATTCCTCTAGTTGAATTTCCGCAAAGGCAAGAAACAAATAAATTTCGGCAGAGGCATCACCATTTTTCTCATATTCAGAGAGCAAATTCTCAGCTTTTTCATATCTTTCGGTATCAATGTATTCCTGAGCTAAAATTAATGTGGTTTGGTCATTTACTAATCGTGCAGGCTCATTAAAGCCAAAGTTTAAAAAACCAATAATTGTTGCAGCTGTTAAGCATAGAAAAAGCAATTGTAGCAACAGCTTCTTCTTTTTCGGAAAATGAACAATTCCCGTTGCCAGAAATCCGCCAACTAATCCGCCAATATGTCCAGCATTATCTATACCTGGCATCGAAAAGCCGAACAAAAGGTTAATCCCAAGGACTATTAGGATATTAAATCCTATTGTTCTAAAAAATAAACGTGGATAAATAACCCCAAAATACAGCAAAGCACCAAAACAACCGAAGATCGCCCCACTTGCTCCAGCGGAAATACTTGGGCTAAAAATGAAGCTTGCTAATGAGCCACTAAAACCAGCTAATAAATAAATGAACAGGAAACGGGTTTTTCCAAAAATCCTTTCAACAGCTGATCCTAAATAATACAAAGCTAACGTATTCATTAATAGATGTAGAATCCCAATATGTAAAAAAATTGGAGTGAAAAAACGCCACCATTCACCTTCTAAAATGAGTGGATTAAATTTTGCCCCAAATTTTATCAGCGTAGAGTTGTTCGTGCTGCCTCCTTGTAGTTCTAAAACTAAAAACATGGCTACTTGAATAAAGATAAACATATATGTAAAGAACGGCTTCCCATGATTAAAAAGACTCTGTTCCTCTTTTACACGATTAGTAGCTTCAGACAAAGCAGCAAGCTTTACAGCATCAATCTCATTCTCTGAATAGGACTCATTCACGGGAAACGAGATAGAGTCATGCAATATGCCGCCTAACTTCTGTAACCCATCATCATAATGAGCTTTATCACAAATAATTGTCTTTACCTTTGTTTTTCCAGAGCTAGGATAAGAAAAAGGTTCTGCAATTTTATATTCAAAATCATCAACAGGAGGATAAGCAGAAACATAAATGTTTATGACATTTATTTCACCACGAGCAGCTTGCTTTCGAATGTTTTCCCCATTCATAGCAGTTCGTTCAATATCATTTTGCATCCAGTTACTCCAGTCTAAATCATACCTTAGTAATCGAATGACTTGTGCATGTTTATTTTCTAATTTTTCCAGCCATAATTCATTTTGTTCTTGAGATAATTGGACAATTCGGTACTTCTGTACAGTAATTAAATTATGAGCCAGCCTCCAGAATACATACTCCTCTTGAAAACTCAAGCTTTTCCCCACTCTCTTCATACAATAATTTCATTTTATCCAATAAAGACCTTCATATAAACTATAGGCAATTTCACTTGTTTTTGTAAAGGAAAAGGGGCTTTCCAAAAACAAAGAGCCTGGCACCTCCGACACAATTTATAGATGAGAATTCGAGAAAACGCATCTAAACATCGTGTTGTATAGAGAGAGCCAGGCACTAAGCGAACAACCCCTAAGAACTTTAATACGATTTTGCAGAGCCTGTAGGAAATACCATGTTTAATATTCGTTCCCGCACACCTGGAATCCCCATAAACGAGCTCACGATAATTTGTCGTAAAAAAGAATTTCGGAAAATAACATTCATTACCCGATAACGATTTTGAAAAATGAAATAGCCACTAAGTCCTATCAATATAATAGATAAAATACGTCCCATTTACATCCCTCCTGATTTATAGTTTCGGATGAATGCTTTTATTTTATCCAACGATATATTGTTATTACAGGCTAATCATTAAACCCAATATTGCAGAAAGCAAACCTGAAAAGAAATTAACAAAATCATTATTAAAAATCGGATGCCCTTTTTTTATCGTTGTTTTTGTCCCACAATGCCTTAATGATTCCACCTCTGCATGGCATGTTTCACATTGATAGACAACTTGAAAAAAAGCCCCAAATATAGTATCAATTATATTTCCAAGAAATCCAAATGCGAAAATGATTAGTACAGAAGAAAATGATATCTGAAAGAAGAAATAAGAAAGAAGCGCTATCGTTAAAGAACCGAAAATTGCCGCTATAGTACCGAGAAGACTAATTGCCCCTGATGTCCCTGTATCAATTCGTTTAAGTGTTCGAATAAAGATGGGTGGGCGTTTACTTAGTGATCCGACTTCTGATGCCCAAGTATCAGAATTTGCGGCAGCAATAGCAATGGCAAAGCCGATCAAGAATACAGGTAGGGAAAAAATATAATAAAGCAGACTGAAAAGGGCAGCTGCTCCTCCATTCGCTGCTACTTGCTGCCAATCACGCTGAGAACCTTTTTCGTGTCGTTCTTCTATTTTCAATTTCTTTTTCCGCTTAAACTTAGACCAAAAGCTTGAGCTGGCAAAAAAGAACCCTAATAAAAGTAATCCTTTCACTCCAAAGCCTAGCGCAACAGCTAAACCGATTACACAAGCTGCAAGGCTTCCCGACCATGTCAATAACTTAGTGAAATAGCCAATTACTGAAGTTACGATGATAAAAAGTATTAGTATGATCCAATCCATCTTCTAGCTCCCTTTAACAGTAATAATCTTTCCGATTGGAAGATCATGTGACTCAACAGGAAGGCTAGAAACCATTTGGGAATCAAAAGCTAAAGATACTGTTTCTCCTTTAAATCTCAGAAGATATCGGTCATAATAACCTCCACCAAATCCAAGACGATACCCCTCATTTGTATAAGCAAGACCAGGTACGATAAGCAAATCTATGTCATTCATCAAAACCTTTTCCGTTTCAGCCTCAATTGGTTCTAATAAGCCTGAGTATACGGATTCTAGTTGATTAAACTTGATTAAATTCCGAAACTCCATATCTCTATTTTCCGGTAAGCATTTAGGAATGGCAACTCGCTTTCCTTCCTCCCATGCTTTTCTAATAATTTGATATGTATCAACTTCTGGAAATCTCGAAATCGTAATTCCAATCGTTTTCGCTTCTTTCCAAAGGGGATCCTTATATAATTTGCTAGCAATTTGATAAGATAAATGCTCGTATTCTGGTTTTTCAAGCTTAGCGAGTCTAGCCATAACTTCCTTTCTTACAATCACTTTATCATCCTTCATATTATCACCCCTATTCTCGTCATAAAAAAAACAAAAAAAGCAGTAAGGACCACATGGTCCAACTGCTTATTTTGTTTCACGATGTGTTGTAGAACGCTTTTCTCTTGGGCAGTATTTTTTAAGCTCAAGACGATCTGGATTGTTTCGTTTATTTTTTTTAGAAATATAGTTACGATCTCCACATTCTGTGCAAGCTAACGTAATATTCACACGCATGTAATATCCCTCCAAACTATAAAGACTAGTTCGTTCATACGACTTTTCTATAATATCATTTTTCAATTGCAATTGCTAGTGTGTTTTTAAAAGCATTTCGTTTATTTTTAACAATTCCCTCTCACACTGACCATTAATAAGCCATGATTTCCCTTCACATGTTTCATTTTCCTCTATTTCAAGATCGATTATTTGGAGGCTAATCGTATTTCCATTCGCCATCGGGTTATATTTAAGAACCCCTGATTCTGCACGTGCCCAAATCTCATTTTCGGGATTATTCCAAAGTGGTTGAACTGAACAAGTGAGCTTTGCACCACTAGTGCTCTGTCCACCTATTAATTGTATTGTATCATCACTTAGACTATATATAATATTTTTGGTAGGTGAAATGAAAGAGCAGTCTTCTTTGTAAGCTTTCTGACGATATTGGAAGATTAGCTTCACATGAAGTGGACAAAAGCTTTGATTGGTCATTGTTACAACACACATCCAAATATTAGGCTGAACTCGACCTCTCTTTATGTGTAGAAGAATACCTTCATCAAGATTTAGCTCCTCCATTTCTGATTGCAACCAATACGTTTTCCCTCCGATCCAAATCCCAGGGATCGCATGAAAAACATCAGTCGGAACTAGTTCGTTCTTTTCTTTACCATTTGTATGAAGACGTATATTTGCTTTCATTTCATTTTCACCATCCTATCTATTTTTGGTAAATTTATTAAAATTTTCTATATATGTATGTTATCATTGAAAACTTGGACTAACAATAAACTGAAATTGTCGAATATTACTTGTCCTCCTACTAAAATCTACATTTTCCCCTTTTTCTAAAAATGAAATCGAATTTTGCCGAGATTATATGGTAGAATATTGATGAAACAACGATTGAGGTGACTTTTTTGGTTTATTTAATGATTGGTTTATTTGCGTTTTCATTGATTTTGTTACTTATTTCAATTTTTTCGAAGGACCCGTACAAATTAATTCGCGAAGAAATTGACCAGCTATCCATGCAGCAGATTCAAGAGGTCTATATGATCAAAAAGAAATTGAAAGTGCTTGAAGAAGAATTACTCGTAACAGATGAATCATTTCAGCCAGCAGTTTCAGTTCGCCAGCAGCCCTACGAAAATGATAAAAAGGTAGTTCATGAAATTATTAAAAATCAAGTCTGGTCTCTCGTTCAGCAAGGATTGAGTGTTGACCAAATTGCTCGACAATCCTCTCTCACCCCGAGTGAAGTAGAATCAATCTTGGCTGAGATGATACAAAGAGGGCATAAATATGAATAAAAGAAGTATACGGTCATTTGCATTAGGAATCCTCCTTTCTGTTAGCCTTATTGGAATTTTTTATTTTTTAGAAGAGAAAAATCCAGTCCAAGAGCCCATTCGTGAACAAGAAGCGAAGAGCTTTTTGGAAGAACAAGGATTCATTATCTTAACAAAGGAACAATTTAATGAGCTTGAAAGCTCCGTTGAAGAAGCAAAGGAAACCGAAAAACAATTCAAGACAGAGCAAGAGTCTAAGCCTGAAGAAACTGACGAAACTACGATCAATGATACAACCATGAAACTTGAAATTATTAGCGGTATGGTCTCTCACGATATTGCTTCTTTACTGAAAAAGAACAAGATCATTGATGATGCCAATCAATTTGAAACATATTTAGAGGAAAATGGCTATAGTAAACGAATACAGCTCGGTGTCTTCGAATTAAAGACTGGGATGAGCTACAAAGAAATTGCAAAAATAATTACAAAAAGCTAAAGCAGCGTAATAAATACTAGCTGCTTTAGCTTTTTTAATTGTTTAAATCAAAAGATCTGCCTTTTACTAAATAGAAAATATGCTCTGAAATATTCGTAACATGGTCGGCCGCTCTTTCTAAATAACGAGCTGTAAATGAAAGCTGAGAAATTTGCGTCATGAGTTCAGGATTCTCTAAATTCTTCTTTAGTAGTTCTTGAATAGTCTGACCGTATAATTCATCGACCTTATCATCCATGTCTGCAACATTTTTTGCCTTCATCGTGTCAGCCTCTGTAAATGCCTCTAATGATAATTTGAGCATTTTGATTGTGATATTAGACATTTCATTTAAATAGACCATCGGCTGGACAAAAGGGGCTTTTCCAATACGAATGGTTGCTTTCCCAATATTTACTGCAAAATCCGCAATTCGCTCAATGTCTGTTGCGATTTTTATTCCAACAATGATTCTCCGCAAATCGATCGCAACAGGCTGTTGTTTGGCAATTAATAATATAGAAAAGTCATTAATTTCTTCGTACAATAAGTCGATTTCAGAATCACCATCTATGACTTCCAATGCCATCTCAATATTTTGTTGCTCTAAAGCTTCGATTGATTTAGATAATGCTTCCTCAGCAAGCTTACCAATTTCAAGCAATTTTTCCTGCAATTCATTTAGCTCGTCTTGAAACTTTTCACGCACTATAGGCATTCCTATTCTCCCTTCAATACTGCCAGATTACGTTAACCAAATCTTCCCGTAATATAATCCTCCGTTCTTTTATCTGTTGGAGTTGAAAAAATCTTGTTAGTATGATCAAATTCAATGACTTCCCCATTTAGAAAAAAAGCTGTTTTATCCGATATTCGAGCAGCCTGCTGCATATTATGAGTCACGATAATGATGCTATAATCCTTTTTTAAATCTTGAACAAGCTCTTCTACCTTTAGTGTTGAAATCGGATCGAGCGCAGATGTTGGTTCATCCATTAAAATGACATCTGGTTCAATAGCAAGGCAACGAGCAATACAAAGTCGTTGCTGTTGTCCTCCAGAAAGTCCATAAGCGTTTTCGTGTAAACGGTCCTTCACTTCATCCCAAATAGCTGCATCCTTTAGACTCGTTTCAACAATTTGGTTAAGAAGTTTTTTATCCCGAATTCCATGGATTTTTGGTCCATAAGCTACATTTTCATAGATGGATTTTGGAAACGGATTTGGCTTTTGAAACACCATTCCTACTTTCGTCCGCAGCTCTTCTACACGATAAGATGAATCAAAAATATTATTGCCTCGGTAAGAAATTTCTCCTGATGTTTTTACACCTGGCACTAACTCGATTAATCGATTTAACGTTTTGATATACGTTGATTTTCCACATCCAGATGGTCCAATAATTGCTGTTATTTCATTTTCGATAATATCAAGATCGATATTTTTTAATGCATGATTATTTCCATACCATAAATTAAGCTGATTCGTTTGATAAACAATGTTTTTAGCTGGTGTAGAATTAGTAAGACGCTCTTTTGTAACTAGATGAATATTTCTTTGCTTTTCCACTGTTGCATTCATCCCGTTCGTCTCCCTTCATTTAGTATCTTTTTTGGAATTTATTGCGAATAAGGACGGCAATGGAGTTCATTAAGATTAACAACGAAAGCAAAACAATAATTCCTGCCGCTGCTAACGATTGGAATTCTACCTGTGGTCTTCCTGTCCAATTGTAAATTTGCATTGGTAAAACTGTCATACTATCAAAGACGGATTTTGGTAAGAATGCTAAGAATAATGGAAGGCCTAGAACAACTAATGGAGCAGTCTCTCCAATCGCTCTGGAAAGCGCCAATATCCCTCCAGTCAAAATCCCTGGTAATGCAGCCGGAAGCACTACTTGAACGATCGTTTGCCATTTTGTTGCACCCATTCCATATGAAGCTTCTTTTAATCCATTTGGTACTGAACGAATGGCTTCCTGAGCGGCAACAATAATGATCGGTAGAACTAATAGACTCATCGTCAAACCTGCTGCCAATACGCTTGTTCCAAGTGAAAGAGCACGAACAAAAACCGTTAACCCCAACAAGCCAAATACAATGGAAGGAACACCAGCTAAATTTGAGATATTTATTTGAATAAATCGTGTGAACCGATTTTTTTTTGCATATTCTTCAAGATAAATGGCTGTTCCTACCCCTAATAGTAGGGATGCTGGAGCAACTACCCCCATTAGCCAAATCGTACCAACTAAGGCCGTTTTTACTCCTGCCTGTTCAGGTTTTCTAGATGGTAGGCTTTGCAAAAATTGCAAATCTAGATAACCTGCTCCTTGAGAAATAATTCGATATAGTAAAATTCCCAGTACTGCTAGACCAAACATAGTTGCAGCAAAAAAAAAGAATTTAAAAAGAATGTTAATCGATAGTCTATATTTCATTCTATTTGTAACAGTAGAATGGTTAATGAATTTCATCTAATACCCCTCCCTAATTCGCCGTGTGATAAAGCTGGCAAATAGGTTCATCACTAATGTAAACAAAAATAATGTAAAGCCGACCGCGTAAATACTATAGTAAATAGTCGTACCATAGCCGGCATCCCCTTGACTAACCTGTACAATATAGGCTGTCATCGTTTGGATTGAGCTTGTTACATCAAAATTCATATTTGGGGTAGACCCTCCTGCAACAGCAACAATCATTGTTTCCCCAATCGCTCGTGAAATGGCTAGCACAATTGAAGCAGTAATTCCTGAAATAGCTGCAGGGAGGATAATTTTTAATGATATTTCTAGTTTTGTAGAACCTAAAGCCAGTGCTCCTTCACGGATTGAATTTGGGACAGAAGACAAAGCATCTTCGGAAAGGGATGCAATCATTGGTGTGATCATAATCCCAATTACTATCCCTGGACTTAAGGCATTAAATATTTCAAGGGAAGGAATAAGTTCTCTTAATAATGGTGTAACAAAGGTTAATGCGAAAAACCCATAAACAATCGTAGGAATCCCTGCAAGAACCTCAAGGATAGGCTTAATGATTCTGCGAGTTCGATCACTTGCATACTCACTTAGAAAGATTGCTGTTCCTATCCCAATTGGCACTGCAAAGATAACAGCTATAACTGTAACCTTTAACGTACCTAACACTAAGGGCATAATCCCAAATGACCCTTGAGTTTTGGAAAATGGATACCATTTTTGTGCTGTCAAAAATTCTACAATTGAAACACGATCGAAGAAAATAAAAGTCTCAACAACTAATGTCAATACAATTCCGAGTGTTGTTAATACTGAAACAATTGCAGTCAGCAGCAAAAGAAACGGGACGAATTTTTCAATCCTTGCTGCTATGCTTTTCTTTTGTTTTTTTTCTTTAATCAATTCCTGGACAGAAAATGCTTTTGTTGATGTTTGTAAAGCCAATTTGGCTCTCCCCCTTACTACGAAGCACTCTAATCTCGTAAACTATCGTTAATAACTATAAGGATGGGAAGGGAAGCATACAGCTCCCCATCAGACCAATTTACTTAAGACCTTCTAGTGTTTTTAAACCAGTCGTATAGTCCTCGTCTTTTAATTTTACATATCCGACATCCTCAGCTAGTTCAGCACCATTTTCGAGCGTGAATTTTACAAATTCATATACTTCTAGCTTACTTTTGACCGCTTCATTATTTACATAAATAAATAGTGGCCGTGATAGAGGTGAATACTCCCCACTTTCAATTGTTTCAAGAGTAGGCTCTACCGCTCCTTTACCTGAATCGACAGGTACCACCTTTAAATTTTCTTTATTTTCAACATAATAAGAGAATCCAAAATATCCGATAGCATATTTATCACCCATAACCCCTTGAACAAGAACATTATCGTCTTCAGATAATGTTGCCTTTTCAACAATTGGTGCATCATCTAAAATAACTTCATTGAAGTAATCATATGTACCCGAATCTGTTCCTGGTGAATAAAACTTAATTTCTTCTTCCGGCCAACCTTCACGAATATCCGACCATTTTTTCACGGTTCCATCTTCAACCCACATTTTCTTTAACTCATCAATCGTTAAATGGTCGACCCAATCATTGTCTTTATTAAGCACGAGTGATAAACCGTCATTTGCTAGTTTTAATTCAGTAAATTTAATTCCTTTAGATTCCAATTCAGCTTTCTCTTCATCTTTAATTGGACGAGAAGCATTGCTTATATCTGTTGTTCCAGCAATAAAAGCTTTAAATCCTCCACCTGTACCAGAAACTCCGACAGAAACTTTCACACTAGGCTGTGTGAGATTAAATTCTTCAGCAACAGCTTCGATAATTGGATAAACAGTCGACGAGCCGTCAATACTTACTTCACCTTGCAGCTCTTTATTTTCATCGCTCACTGACTCTGAGTTGCTATTTGAATCTGTTTGAGCTTGTGTTCCACCGTTTGTTGACTCAGCCTCTTGAGAGCCGCAAGCGGAAGTAAATGCAAGTACTGCTCCAATTAGTGTTGATAGCGCTAAGTATTTAAAGCTTTTCATTCCATTATTCCTCCTAAGAGATTAGTTGTTTTGTCCTACAACTAATACAATAAGCTCTAACCATTAACCCCGTTTTAACGTTATGTAAAGCTTTTGTAAATTCAGAAAAAAGCGGAAACAAAAAAATCTACCCCCTTTAGGAAGTAGATTTTTTCATCATTTTATTCAGCTGAATCTTCGTTTTCTTTTGCTTCTTCTCCGTTCACATTATTTTCTGCTTGGGAGCTGGAATCGTTAGTGTTCATCTGTCGTTGCTTTTTTAATTCAAAATAAGTGTCAAATACTCTTTCAGCAATTTCAACGTTTTTATAATGTCCTTTGCCTGATTCATATGCCCATGGGACAAGAACAGAAATGGCGATTTCTGGATTATCAGCTGGCGCATAGCCAACAAAGCTTAAATTGATGACTGCTGGCGGTTCTTTTCCAAATTCACTTCGTCTAGGACCATCATAAAACGCTTGGGCAGTTCCTGTTTTACCAGCTGGATTATAGCTCTTTCCATTTAACCAGGTATATGCCGTTCCTCCTGGCTCCTGAGCTACTTTTTTGAATCCCGATTGAACTCGTTTAAACCATTCCTCTTCAAAATCTGCTCGATTTAAAACTTTAGGAGATATTTCCTCAACAATCGGACCGAGCTCGTCATTCTCCATTAAAGGCTCGCGAATTTCCTTTACAATATGTGGCTCCATCCGATTGCCACCATTCGCAATTGTAGAAACATATTGAGCAAGCTGCATATTGGAATACGTATCATATTGTCCAATCGAAAGGTCAAGCAAGAAACCTGGTTTATCGCCAGCACCTTTAAATCCAATTTGTTCATTTGGAAGGTCAATTCCTGTTCTCACACCCAGCCCAAATTGTGCAAAGGAATCTCTGAATGTTTTAAACCCTTTTTCGAGGTTTAACCGCAAAGGTTGGTCGTAACGATAAGTCCCTCCACCAATATTAATAGCTGTATGGAACATATAAATGTTTGATGAAAATTTAAGAGCATCTATGTCATTTACGTATCCGAGGTTTTTCCAAGATTTTTTTAATGGAGTATTTTTTATTTTCATCGGCGTATCCAGGTAGGTTAGTCCTGGCTTGATTGCACCTGTCTTATAACCTGTTAATACCGTTGCCCCTTTTATCGCTGAACCAACATTATAAGTGGTCGTAATATTTCCAAGCGCATTATCAAGCATAATTGTCTTGCCATCTTCATCTTTGCCGATTTGTTTCCCTGCCATTGTTAAGAGCTCGCCCGTATATGGGTCCATTACTGTAACAAAGGCTCGATCAAGTAAATTCGTACCACCCATTTTTTTTGCTTCTAATAACTCTTCTTCAATGATTTTTTCAACGGCCAATTGCAGATCCATATCTATGCCTAAGACTAAATCTTTTCCTCTTTTCCCTTCTGCAATCGGGATTGTCTCTAGTACATTTCCTGCTTTATCGGTAACGTTTTTTACTCTCGCCTTTTGTCCATGAAGGACATCCTCATATTGCATCTCAATGTAGCTCTTTCCTACACGATCATTACGGCTATAATCCCGTGCCAAATAATAATCGAGCTGCTCAGCCGGTATTCCTTCATCAGAACTTGTAATCTTTCCAAGAACAGATTTCAGTGTATTACCAAAAGCATAATATCTCTCCCAGTCAGTCGTCGTATCAACTCCTGGAAGCAATTGTAGGTTTTCGCTTACTACAGCAAATTCCTCAGGTGTAACATTTTTATTTTTTACCATTTGGGGTGTTAATGCATAACCACTCGTAAACTCACGGTAAATCGCAAGCACTTCCAGATCAAAATCTGACAGCTCATTAAGTTCTTCCTCTGTAATTCTCTCTAACTTTAATTGATAAATTTTCTTATCTAATTCTTTTCCCTCATATTTTTCCTTCAGTTTATCTATTTCCTTGTCAGTGACTTTCTCATTTGCCCTTTCAAGATTATTCATTATCCAATAATCCTTTTTATCCCTCTCTGTAACTTTATCTATATCTTTTTCAATTAACAATGCAAGCTTTTTAGCCACTTCAACCATTTCGTCCTGTTTTGCGCCATTATTTGTGTAGGTAATAGCATTTTCCGGAGTATTATCTACGATTACTTGTCCTGTCCTGTCATATATTTTCCCTCTTGGTACAGGTTTATTAACCGTTACATCCTCAGTCCGTTCAATTTCTCTCCGATAATCATCACCATAAACAATTTGCACAATACCAAGCCTTAATATTAAGACTGAAAATAAAATGAATACGACAAAAAATAATATATTCAAACGTACAGGTACATGCGATTTCTTTTTTTTCTTCTTTTTATTCATTTTCTTTTTACACATCCTTTAAGAAAAGCACAAGCCATCGCTCATCCATCGAAATATTTTCTTTAATAACTCTATTTGTTAATCCCTTATCCCATTCTATAAGAAATCTACAAATAATTCTATTATGAACATCATCCGATAAATAAGAAACATTTAACAAGGATTGAAAAAGAGAATGGCTCCATCTTCTCTCATATTGAATGAACATTAATTTTTCTGAAAAATAGATAAATACATGAATGTCCTGCGCCAAGGATAAGCAGTAATATGGGGATTGATATTTTTTCATAAAAAAAAGTGACAGCGACTAGGAATGAAAGAATCGATACAATTCGTCCTGAATTTAAAAAGAGTTCACGGACAACAATGTATTCAATTCTCATTTCCGCAGCCCTCCATCCTTTGCCAATGACATCATATGTCAACGATGAGTAAGGAACGAGCAGGAGTGGATATGCAACTGCAATGATTGCTGCATATATTAATAATTTGAAATAGGTCACTTTAAAAATAATGAGAAAAATGGAAGCATATAAAAGCATTCCGCCGATTAAGATTGCTTTTTTTCGATGCTCTTTTTTAAGTAACCTTGACACTGCGTAATAGCTAATAAAAGCAATCCCTGAATTAACAAGTCCATACGTCCCTAATGCTAATTCACTTCCAGTTGAAATAAAGACAAATACTGATATGACGAACGCAAACGTTCCTTCACGTAAGCCTTGAAAAAAATGGGCATATGTAACCAATCGCCAATTTCGATTATTCTGTCTTTCTATAAAAATTCTTTTCAGCATATAGCTCCCATTTGCTGGCCTTCTCTTTAAAAAAAAGCTCAAAAATACTGCTATGGAGAATAGCGCGAGAGAAATACTAAAAATAACAGAGTAGCCTGTAAACTTTTTCATGTTTGAAATAATAAATCCAGCAGCAATAGGACCAATCATTCCTCCAACAGATGTCAAAATACCAAGAAACCCATTAAAAAAATCACGATTTTCTGGCTCTGTGATTTCAAAAGTTAATACATTAAACGCTAACCAATAGAATCCATATCCCATCCCTAGTAGCGCTCCTAGCAGCAATAAATATTTCGATGCATTTACGCCACTAATTAACACTGTAAGATAAAATATAGCCAAACAGATTACACCGATTCTAAGAACAATTACACGGTCAATTTTTTTTGCCCATCTCCCAGCTAAAATAAAGGTAAGGGGCTGGACAATAGCGACCGCAAGATTATACAACCCTAAATCTTTAAAGTCACCAGATTGCTTCCAAAGAAAAATATTTACAAACGTATTCGAAAGAGCAACACTTAGCGAATACAGCCCTCCAATTAGTAGCAATAAACTCAAGCCTTTTGTTAATTCTACATCTCCGATCAATTTCTTTACTTTACTCATAAAAAACTCCCCTTATGTTCTACAGGGTAGTCTTTAACAAAGACAAAGCTCTTATACAAAAATTCACAAACAAAAAAAGAACGCGGAAGGAGAGGTAACTCCAACCACGTTCTTATTTAAATTATTTTGCAGCACTATATAGTTTTGAAACCTCATCCCAATTAACAATATTCCAGAAAGAATTGATGTAGTCTGGACGACGGTTTTGATAATTCAAGTAGTATGCATGCTCCCAAACATCTAATCCTAAAATTGGCTTTTTGCCTTCCATTAAAGGAGAATCTTGGTTTGGTGTGCTTGTTACTTCAAGTTCACCCTCATTTACAACAAGCCAAGCCCAGCCAGAACCAAAGCGTGTTGTAGCAGCTTTAGCAAACTCTTCTTTAAAGTTATTGTAGCTACCAAATTTGTTATTAATTGCTTCTGCTAATTCTCCAGTCGGCTCACCACCGCCATTTGGAGAGATAAGTTGCCAGAATAACGAATGGTTTGCATGACCACCACCGTTGTTACGGACTGCCATACGCACAGGCTCAGGTACATTGCCTAAGTTAGAAATAATTTCTTCAACACTTTTAGAAAGAAGCTCTTCATTTCCTTCTAATGCGTTGTTTAAATTCGTTACATATGTGTTGTGATGTTTAGTGTGATGAATATTCATTGTTTCTTTGTCAATGTGTGGTTCTAATGCATCGTATGCATAAGGTAATTGTGG
>JAEWIG010000092.1 GCA_023387295.1 Bacillota bacterium
GCCTCTACCCCATCGGTGAATGGGAATATTATATTAATATATGAATTATAGGTAATGCTTATTTAAAACACAATGGAGAAATTTGTCTTTTTGCTCTTGAAACTGTATGAAAAATAGGGAATAAAGATAGATAAAAGGGTTTTTGAAAAGTATTAAAGAATTATTAAAGGTATAGTTAGAGATTTATTTTTTGCCCAGAAAAAAAGGAGTTGATCATTTTGAAAAAGGTTTTGGTTTTAGGAGGAACGAGATTTTTTGGGAAAAAGCTTGTACAAATGCTTGTGGAAAATGGACACGATGTAACGATTGCAACGAGAGGCAAAACTGAAGATTCGTATGGAGAAAAGGTGAGTCGTTTAGTTGTTGACCGCGAAGATTTTCAATCCTTAAAGTCTGCTATTGGAGAGTCTAAGTGGGATATTGTTTATGATAATATTTGCTATTCATCTAAAGAGGCTTTAGAAGCATGTGAAGTATTCTCTGGAAAAGCTAAACATTACATATTTACGTCAACACTTTCAGTATACGAATTTGGTAATGGGAGAAAGATAGAGGAAGATTTCGACCCATATACGTATCCGATTAATATGGGGGCAAGAACAGATTTTTCTTATGGGGAAGGCAAGCGATTAGCGGAAGCAGTCTTTTTTCAAAAAGCAGATTTCTCTGTTAGTGCTGTCCGTTTCCCTATCGTACTTGGACTAGATGATTATACGAAGAGATTGCACTTTCATATCCAGCAAGTAAAAAACGAGAAACCAATTGGAATCCCAAATGAGCAAGCAAAGATGGGGTATATTACTTCAGATGAAGCAGCGTCGTTTCTATACTGGCTTGGCAATCAGCAAATAGAAGGTCCAATCAATGCATGCTCAAAAGGAGAACTTTCCTTACGTGAAATTCTCTCGATTATTGAGGAACATGTTGGGAAAAAGGCACTGGTAGAGCAGCCTTCAGTTGATGAGAACAGTTCGCCTTTTGGAGTTCCCGATCATTGGTATATGGATACGAAAAAGGCAGAGGAAGCGGGCTTTGTTTTCCGAGAATTAAGGAATTGGTTTCCTAAGCTTGTTCGTGAGCTTTCGAATGAAATGAAAACAGAAGAAGTGTAATTATAGAACGTGCAAAAATATGTGGAATCGTGCATATATTGCTAAAATCGTGCAAATGTATCATTTATCGTGCATATAATTAAAAAATCGCGCAAATCCGCAAAAATTGGCTGAAGGATACATGCTAGTTTTGCGGATTTTCATTTTAAAGGAATCCTTTTCGTTAATTTTTGAATAAATATGGTACTCATTACTCTTATGAAGTCCATTCCAATTGCATTTTCAAATAAAAGAGGTCCTCATCCACCTTATGAAAGCCATTCTGATCACATTTTCGAATAAAAAGGGTCTTCATCCACCATATGAAGGTCTTTCCAATCACATTTTAATATAAACTGTCCTTCATCAATGAATGTTCCCATAAAAATTGAAAATATCTTATCAAAATAGGCTATGCTACAATTAATATAGATTATTAAAAAGGGTTTAATAGAAATAAGATTTTTTTCGCTAGAAAGGGTCATAAACATGAAAGAAAAGGGAGATTTTTTTGCCCGCAAAAAAAAAGAAATAGGCGTTTCTTTAAATGAAATTCAGTTAAAGGCTGTTCTTCAGACAGAAGGACCGATGTTATTATTAGCCTCCCCTGGTTCAGGGAAAACGACGACGATTATTATGCGAATTGGTTACTTAATTGAGGAAAAGGGTGTTAAACCCTCTCGTATAAAAGCAATTACCTTTAGCAGGGCATCTGCGAATGATATGAAGGAGCGGTTTACACGGTTCTTTCCGGAGCTCCCGCCCGTTCATTTTTCAACGATCCATAGCTTTGCATTTGAGGTCGTACGGGAATACTTTCGAAAAACTGGAACTGCCTATCAGATTATTGAGGGAGACATCGACTCAGAAAATCAAGGGAATGGACATACCACTCAGCTCCCATTGCATAAGAAGATTATCTTAAGGAATTTATATAAATCGATCATAGGTGAGAACATTACAGATGACCAAATGGAGGAGTTGACGACTTATATTAGCTTCATCAAAAATAAAATGATTCCACCACATAAATGGTCATCTGTTCAAGTGGATATTCCAGAGGCAGAGAGGATATTACGAGAGTATGAGACTTTTAAGCAGACTGGCTATCATCAATTACTTGTTGATTTTGATGATATGCTGACGTTGGCTAATCAGATTCTCGAGAATGATCAGGCTTTACTTCAAAAATATCAAAGGAAGTATGATTATTTTTTAACTGATGAAAGTCAGGATACCTCTTTAGTACAGCATTCCATCATTGAAAAGCTTGTCCAAGAGCATAAGAATCTTTGTGTGGTGGCTGATGACGACCAGTCGATTTATAGCTGGAGAGGAGCAGAGCCATCCTACTTACTTAATTTTAAACAGCATTATCCTCATGCCGAGACATTGTTTATGGAACAAAATTATCGTTCATCTGAAAATATTGTTTCGGTTGCGAATCAATTTATTAAACGAAACAAGCTTCGTTACAATAAGAATATGTTTACGCAAAATCCTTCTAGTAAACCGATTATCGTTAAGAACTTCGCGAACTATGTTTTTCAAGCGAAATATTTAGTACAGGAAATTCAAAAGGCTCAAAATCTGTCTGATGTAGCCATTTTATATCGAAATAATTCTTCATCCATCAATCTAATGAATGAATTTGATCGCGCGGGTATTCCTTTTTATATGAAGGATGCCGATAACCGTTTCTTTTCACATTGGGTGGTAGAGGATGTTCTTAATTTTATGCGGATGACTTTTACCGACAAAAGAGCTGATATTCTCGAGAAAATCCATCTCAAGTTGAATGGGTATATTAGTAAGCAGCAAATGTCCGAGTTGAAAAAGATTCATAATAATGAATCCGTATTTGATAATTTACTTAATCATGTTGAACTGAAGAGCTATCAAGTCAATCAATTAAAGGAAACGAAAGAGACATTTCAGCAAATGCGTGGCATGCCACCTTTACAAGCTATTGAAGTCATTCGTGAACGTTTAGGCTATGAGAAGGCACTCGAAAAAATGTGTGAACGGCTAGGATTCCGTAAAGAATATTTAATTGGCATCTTAAATACGTTAGAGGAAATTGCCGATACACTTGAAACGATGGAGGAATTTGCGAATCGCCTTAAACATTTAGAGCGTGTCTTAAAATCGGCTAAATCAAAAAAGGGGCAAAACGCTGTCACTTTTTCTACGTTCCATAGTGCAAAAGGGTTAGAGTTCGATAAAGTTTACATGATCGATTTAGTGGAAGGCATTATCCCTGCTTCGGATGATAGCAATACAAGTTCATTAGACAGCAATGGAATGGAAGAGGCGACCCGTCTGTTTTACGTTGGCATGACGCGAGCAAAAGACCATCTAGAACTTCTGTCATATGAGGAGAAGGATGGGAAGAAGGCAAAGGAATCGCGATTTGTTACTGCTGTTAAAAATATTATCAATCCACTGGGAGAGGCAGACACAGCAAGTCAGACGGAAACTGATATAAGGACATCACCTAGGTCGAATAGAAGACGTAAAGGAAAAGTCGTCGAAATCCCATACAATCCAAATGCCATTCGTACGAAGGATGAGCTTGTGATTGGGAAGTTTGTAAAGCACCGAGTTTTTGGAACAGGCATTATTACAAAACTATCAGACGAACAAATATATCTTCAATTTGAAAAAACTGAAAAAACCTTTTTAGTTTCAGCTTGTCTCGAATTAGGGCTGTTAGAGCCTGTTATGAAATAAACACTAGGGGTGAAAAAATGGCTAAGCTTTACGCAATTGGAGAAGTACTGGTTGATTTTGTTCCTTTAGAAAAGGGGCTTTCATTAAAGGATGTTCCTACATTTGAGCGGACACCTGGTGGAGCACCAGCAAATGTTGCGGCTGCGGTTGCAAAGTATGGTGGAAGTTCATCCATGATTACGAAGCTTGGCTTTGATTCGTTTGGAGACTTTCTCATTGAGAAGTTGAGGCTGGAAGGTGTAGAAACGGATAAGATTTTTCGAACGAAAGAAGCAAATACCGGTTTAGCCTTTATTTCGTTAAAGGAAAATGGAGAAAGAGAATTTTCATTTTATCGAAATCCTTCAGCAGATTTGCTGCTAAGTGAAGAGGAAATTGAGACGAACTGGTTCGAATCTTCCGATATTCTTCATTTTTGTTCAGTCGATCTAGTGGAAAGTCCGATGAAATATGCACATCGAAAAGCGATTGAAGCGGTTATAGAAAATAATGGACTTGTTAGCTTTGATCTTAACGTAAGACTTTCTTTGTGGGATGACCATGATGAATATCGAAAAACCATTTTAGAGTTTATTCCTTTTGCTCACATAGTGAAAATTTCAAGTGAAGATCTTGATTTTATTTTTCCAAGTGGAAGTTTTGAAGAAAACATCCAATCTTTATTTATAGGTAATGTTCAATCTATCCTTTTTACAAAGGGACCAGATGGTGCTGCTATTTATTTAAATGATGGCGCCAAGTATGAATCGACTGGTTATCCAGTGGAAGTACTAGATACAACTGGAGCTGGTGATGCATTCATCGGAGGATTCTTATATCAGCTATTAGAAATGAATACGGATCCTCAAAACCTAAAATCTGTTCTTCAAAAAAATCATCATGAAATTCTAGCATTTGCTAACGGAAGTGGTGCCTTAACGACAACAGGAAAGGGAGCTATTTCCTCTTTGCCTACAAAAAAG
>JAEWIG010000112.1 GCA_023387295.1 Bacillota bacterium
TTAGTTTACTGTTGGAAGGTTTTGGTCCGTTTAGTTCAATTTCGGCTCTAAGTTATATCTTGGAAAGTAGTTCTGTTTTTTAGTAAGGCATATATCCAATGTAAGAGCTTATTTACACAGGCAATAACGGCTACTTTAAAAGGCTTTCCTTCTTCACGTTTTTTATCATAGAACTCTCGTAACTTCTTGTTTCGAGGAATAATTTCATCGCTTGTTTTGCTCTTACGACAGTCACGAATTCCACAACGAACAGCCATATATAAGGCATGACGAAGCCTGCTGGAACCTCTTTTTGTGATTCGGTTTTTGGTGGCTGTAAACTTACCAGATTCAAATACACTAGGGTCAACACCAGCGAAAGCTACCAACTTTTTAGGATCAGTGAATCGGTCTATCTCTCCAATTTCTGAAATGATCGTTGCAGCGATCTTTTCTCCAATACCAGGGATAGATTTGATAATATTATATTCTTCAACTTCTTTAGCGAGGGCATCTATCTCTGACTCTAACGTGGATAGGTGCTCTTTATATTGAAGAATAATGTTTATATACATTTTTAGGCTCAATATATGACTCCGATAAACAGTCTTTTCAAACGGATTTCGAGTTGCGGCAGCTTTAAGCTCAATTGCTTTTTCTTTAGCCCATCTATTGGAGCGACTTTTACATAAGCTAGATATTCTATGTGCTAGTGTATCTATGTTTGTCTCTAAAATATCTTCAGATGACGGAAACTCTGAAAGAGTTAAGAGCGATACCACTGAATATAAGTCACCAAAAACCCCTCTGTATTCGGGGAATACTTGTTCCAGAATTGCTTGAAATTGTAGCTTTGTTTGGATTAATACCCCTGTTATATTCTCGTGCTGCCTTGTAAGATTCCGAAGGTTTAAGAGTTGAACCCCTCGCTTTTTATATGGCTGCAGATCTTCTTTATAAAACAGTTCGCAGAGAAGATAAGCATCAACCGCATCCGTCTTTACTTTTCGAAGACTTGAACTCTTCGCCTTATAAGATATCAAGGGATTAATGATAATCAATAAATATCCACGGTCCTCCAAGTATTGAACAACAGAAGAATGATAATGTCCTGTTGCTTCTAAGACAACAGGAGGTTTCTTGCTTGTTTCCCTCTTTATTTCCTCCAGAAAATCTACAAGTAAACTAAGACCTTCTAGAGTATGAGAAATTTTAAAGCTCTTACGATATGGTTTTCCTTTATCTAAAAATGCTTGAACCTGACTTTCCCCTTTAGATATATCCAGACCTATGACTGGATTCATTCTAAATCTCCTCCTAAACTAGTGATTTGCCAGTACCCCTAATTCCTCTTTGCAGTGTCACAGCTTCGCTTGTTATACGAGATCTTAGTCCCAACCAGCCTCAATCATGTTTCTACAAGTAGGGGGCGAACCGTTTAGCTGACGGGGTCGAAGCCCCACGTGCAGTTACGTTCTACCCTGGCTACTGATATAATAAGACCATATAAAATAAGGTCAACCAGAAATATATAGCATTCTGGCTAACCTTATAATACGAACGACGCAGGTTAGTTGAATAAAGTACTGAATTTTCAAGCAGAGAAGATGTTGGGAATAAAAAATAACACCAAAGCCAAAAGAGGTAAATTCAGAATTGTTTATCGATTGGTATTAGTGTATATTATCCTTATAAATTTGATTTCATAATTAACTAACCAAAAAAGGAAAAAAACTATGAAGATTGAAAAAGGAACGAAAGATAATATAGAGGAAATTGAATCTTTATATAATGATTTAAATGATTACCTTGACTCTCATATAAATTACCCTGGATGGAAAAAAGGAGTATATCCTGTAAAAGAAACTGCAATAAATGGCATACAGGAAGGTAATTTATATGTGATTAGAGATGGCAATCATATTGCTGGCACTGTCATATTACGACATAAGCAAGAGTTAGGTTATTCTAAAGCTAATTGGAAAATCAATTTAGATTATGAAGAGATAATGGTTATTTATACTTTTGCTGTACATCCTACATATCTCAAAAAGGGAATTGGAAAAAGACTTATGGATTTTATTATTAAATATTGTAAAGAAATGGACATAAAAGCTATTCGTTTGGATGTATATGAAAAAAATAGACCAGCTATAAAACTTTATAGAAAATATGGTTTTGAGTATATTGACACAATAGATTTAGGATATAGTGAATATGGTTTAGATAAATTTGAACTTTATCAAAAGCTTTTATAAATTTTAGTTTAACGAGCAGTTAGTCTATAAAGATTGACTGTTTTTTTTGCAAGTATTGAAAAGGGGATGACACAGTGGAAAAAAAATTTAGAGCTATTATGGTTATACCAGCTACTTTTTTAGTAATACTCGCATTGACTAATGATGAATATTATTGGTTACTAAATATAGCTTTTATTTTAATGTCATTGAATCTAATTATTATGGGAGTTCAAGCTTTCAAAGAAAACAAGAAATCCCCTTTTGCTTATGTTATTACAGCAATATCAGTATTGGTAATTTTCCTTTCACTTAAAGAGTTATTGAACTAATGGTACAGGTTAGTTCAATAAGAAAGCTCAAAAGAAATGAGCATTTACTTTAAAATAAGATTAAACAGAGGTTTGAGATGCGAAAAGTTTATCTAGATAGAACAGAGTTAACTGGAGCCATAATTTTATTTTTAGAAGATACTGAGGTTATACCAGCAGGTACAACAATTTATTCTATGAGTGTTTATGATAAACATGAGGAGTATCAAAAATATGCTAACGATTATGATATTCAATTTATCTTTGACGATGATATTCCACCTTTAGAGTTTTATACAGTTCCATTTGTAAATATTATGGCAAAAGATAGTAAAGGTGGATTTATCGGAACTGTTGGTCAACAATGTGATTTGAAAAGTGATGCACCAATTTGTTATATCAATAGGGATTTAGAGTGCTTGATAATTTCTGAAAACGGAGAAGATTTTCTAAGTAATATAGAATCATGGCAAGATAACTTAAAACCCTATGATAAAATTACCGTTTATCGTTCGAAAGCAGAAGCAGAAATGGAACTAGAATTTATCGATTTGTCTGTCTGATAGTCCTCCATCATTATAAATTTATATTGAACTAACAGGGGCGATTGCTAAACAAGAGCAGTCGCTTCTTGTGCTAATACGAATGAGGTAGATTAGCTCTATAATGTATTATATAATTTATCGGAAAGATGGCATGATATGATAGAAAGCGAGTTGAACAGCATGATGAAGTCATATTTTAACCATATACCCTATATAAGAGATAATTGGGAAGAAATTCAAACAATGTTTACTGAGATTCGAGTTTCTCCAAAGACAACTCTTTTAAGAGAAGGAGAAATAGCAAATCGTATATATTTTATAAATCAAGGTTGCTTGAGATTATGGTTTAATGACGACGGAAAAGATATTACCTTTCAATTTTTTTTCGAACAACAAGTGGTATCTTCTTTTGAAAGCTTTTACAACAATGAAACGAGTTTATTTAACATTGAAACGGTTGAATCCTCACATCTTATAACAATTGAAAAAGATGATTATCAAAAAATGCTCAAAATGTTTCCTCCACTAAAGGAATACTTCTCAGAAATATTGGCTAACAGATTTGTAACTTATACAAAACTATTTCTTTCTCGAATAAAAGATTCTCCTCAAAAAAGGTATATGGAGTTATGCTCACAAAACCCACAACTTTTAGAACGTGTTCCTCACCATTATATTGCTTCGTATTTAGGCATAACTCCTGTTTCTTTAAGTAGAATTCGAAATAGAATTTCATCTGATATTAACAATTGTTAATGCGGCTATCTGACATAGGGATTAAAATCTCATAGTAAATATTAATCATAAATTGGAGGATATTTATTATGAGAGTTGCCATTGTTTTTAATCATCCTTATGAAGGAAGTTATTGTCATGCTATTTTAGACTCAGTTAAAAGGGGTCTTGATAAAGCAGGTCATGAAATTGACGTCATACATTTAGATCAAGATAAATTTAATCCAGTCATAACAGCAGAAGACTTATTAGCTTTTAGAAATAAAAAATCTATCGATTCACAAGCTCTGGATTATATCCAGCGCATAAAAGCAGCAGATCATCTAGTTTTTATTTTTCCTATTTGGTGGGAATTAATGCCTGCTTTAATGAAAGGGTTCATTGATAAAGTCATCTTTCCTGGAGAAACTTACGACTATAAAAGTTCAGGCTACGGTATGGTTACATTGATGGATAATCTTAAATCTGCAACAGTGATCACCACGATGAATACACCAGCAATTATGTATAAGTTAACGTATGGTGATGCCATTAAAAAGGCACTCATAAGAGGAACTCTAAAGAAATCAGGTATTAAAAATGTGAAATGGTTAAGCTTGAATATGGTAAAAGCCAGTTCTAATGAAAAAAGAGGAAAGTGGCTTGAAAGAATAGAAAAAAGATTTACAGGTTTGAAGTAGAACATGGTTATTAGTGAAATACTCGCTTGGTTTGCAGTGGTATTTACTGTCCTATTAGCAATGAAATACATTGCACGTATTAGTAGAAATCGTCAATTTAACCGCTTTTTTAGTAAAATGCACAAGCGCTTGGGGATATTGATGCTTATCACAGGTCTTCTGCATGGTGTTTTAGCTGGCAATGAGAAAAATACAAACCTTTTGGATATACAGTTGATGCCTAAATTATTTACTTTTAATTTGGGTACTATCTCCCTCTTTGTCGCCTTGCTGTTGGCGCTTACTTATTTGCTTCGTAAAAAGTTAAAGAAGCGATGGATGTTTTTACACCGAGTTTTGACGGTAATCCTTTTGGTCCTTTTAATACTCCATGTGGAAGAGGAGATTGATCGTCAGTATCAAAATAGTGAGGTCAATGTTCCTGTTATGACAGATTAATTATTGAGCCGATTCGGTGATGTTTCCTAGATTGGTAGCTCGGAAGAAATGATTTATTTATAGAAAAGTAACTATATTTGTGAATGATTAAACTTAAACAAACAGAGGCGATTGTGGAAAAGGCAGCGGGGGATCCGTTGCCTTTTTCCTTCTATTTCTAAAAGAATAACAAAATAAATTCCTTCTTTTTGGTTAGGTTAGAGGAGTTATTGCTTTGATTATAGAAATGGAAACGAAAGGTATTTAACTATCGAAGCAGTTTAACGTAAGAAGGATTGCATGAAAAAATATACATCAAATAAAAATACTTAAAATAACAAACTAAGTGAGGAGATAATACTACTTTGAACATTTTAACTCTGATATTAAGTTATTTAATAGGCTCAATCTCATTTGCTTTAGTAATCGGAAAAATTTTTTATAAGAAAGATATTCGTGATTACGGAAGTGGTAATCTTGGTGCAACTAATGCATATAGAGTTTTAGGAATAAAAGCAGGAATAATTGTTGCAATTGCTGATATATTAAAAGGTACACTTGCTTGTTTACTTCCACTAATACTTAGTTCTACGGTTAACCCTATTGTATGTGGTTTATTAGCCATATTAGGACACATATTTTCTGTGTTTGCTAGTTTTAAAGGTGGAAAAGCTGTTGCAACGGCAACTGGAGTTTTTTTATTTTTGACGCCTTTAGGTGTTTTTGTTGGTTTTGTTGTGTTTGTGTTAACTCTGTTATTCACAAAGTATGTATCACTAAGTTCAATATTGGCAAGTATAGCATTATTCATTTACAGTCTAATTTTTGAAGATAAAGTTATCATATTACTTTCTTTACTAATAAGCGTATCAATAATCATTCTTCATCGACAAAATATAAAGAGAATTCTGGATGGAACAGAGAATAGAATAGTCGAAAGATATTGAGTATTACTTGTTAAGCTAAAAGGGGCATTACTTTAAGATGGGATTGCTGCGGCGATCTTTTTTCTTATTGCATTAACGGATGCAATACTTTAATAGGATATGAATGAAATAGAGGTTATGGCTATGCGAAATAGAGGATCGGTAGTAATAGTAGAAAATGAAATGGTTGGGTTAATTCAAAGAATTAGAGATGGCTCTGTTTATTATGTTTTTCCTGGAGGTGGTTTAGAAAATGGAGAAACACCAGAAGAA
>JAEWIG010000169.1 GCA_023387295.1 Bacillota bacterium
ATCCAATAGTTTCAGCGTGCGATAGTCCTGCATTCTTACATCTCCTTTACGACCGATACAAATCTTGCACCAAGTTCTTTATGTTCATTAAATCCTGTCAGTTGGTTGAAAATTTGTTCAAGTGACCCCTTCGTATTTTGCTGTTTTAATTCTTCGAAAGTACCATCAGCAGCAATTTTACCGTCATGAAGAAGAATGATGCGGCTACTTATTTTTTCGACCACATCCATAATATGAGAAGAGTAGAAAATCGTTTTCCCTTGTTCGGCAAGCTGTGTCATAATTTCTTTAAAAATCATCACACTGTTTGCATCCAAACCGTTGATAGGCTCATCGAAAAATAAAAGCTCTGGGTTATGTAATAAGCTCGAGATAATTAATAGCTTTTGACGCATTCCTTTTGAGTAGGATGCAATACGAGAATAATAGACTTCGCCTACCCCGAATAGTTCCATTAGACTTTTTGCCTTATAGTCAGCGAGCCCAAGATCGAGGCCATACAACTCGCCAATAAAGCTTAAATATTCTTGTCCGGTTAAATTATCATAAACTTCGGCAATTTCTGGTACATAACCAATTTTTCTTTTGTACTCGATATGGCCATCGGAAATATCATGACCGAAAATTTTGATTTCACCTAAATAATTATCTTCAATGCCAAGTATGATTTTAACAGTGGTACTTTTTCCGGCTCCATTCGGTCCAATATATCCAATGATTTCGCCTTTTTTTACCTGGATAGAAACACCATTTAAAACTGACTTTGAACCATAATTCTTTTTCAAATCAGTTATTTCTAATATTACTTCTTCCGTCATTTTTATTTTGGTCCTCCTGTTTCTGGATTATATATCCATTTTATCTGTTTCTAGTGTAACATTAAATTCTTAGTCATTCAGAGCTATTATTGTTTTAAAAATCTTTTTATAGTGCTTTTAAATTCTCTGTCATTATGTAATAATAAGAAAAATATAATAATTAAACGCAATGATGAGGAAAGTAAATCAGCCATCATTTTCTTACAGAGAGCTTCGGTAGCTGAAAAGAAGCAGAAAATAGTTGATTGAAAATGGCCTTTGAGCAGCAAAGTCGACTTTCAGCTGAATGAATTAGACTTTGACGAGATTTGGCACTCGTTATAAATGTCAAAGTATAAAAGTGATTCATTCACTTCGTACTTATTGAGGCTGATAATGTGAATTATTAGTGAATTAAGGTGGTAACACGAGATATACCTCGTCCTTAGGCAATCCAAATTGTCTATGGGCGAGGTTTTTTTATTTGAGGAGGAGAAAATATGACTATTTTTATTGGAGGAGCATGGCCTTATGCGAATGGTTCACTACATTTAGGGCATGTAGCAGCTTTATTACCAGGAGATATTTTAGCAAGGTATTACCGGCAGAAAGGAGAAAAGGTGTTATATGTTTCAGGAAGTGACTGTAATGGCACGCCAATATCAATACGAGCCAATCAAGAAAATACGACTACTGAAGCAATTGCAAATCGTTATCACGAAGACTTTGTAGAGTGTTTTCAAAAGCTCGGTTTTTCCTACGATTTATACACTCGTACAGATGCCAAACATCATCATAAGTCCGTACAGAGCATATTTTTAAAACTGCTTGAAAATGGCTATTTGTATAAAAAAACGATTGAGCAAGCTTATTGTGAAACGGATCAACAATTTTTACCGGATCGTTTTGTAGAAGGACTTTGTCCGAATTGCGGCTCGAAGGCGAGAGGGGATCAATGTGATCATTGCTCTGCCATTTTAGATCCACTTGATTTAATCGATAAGCGCTGCAAGATTTGTGGGAATCAGCCTACGATTAAAGAAACAGAGCATTTTTATTTCTCATTTAGTCAATTTCAGAATAAATTAGAAGCGTTTGTTATGAAAGCGCAACACGAAAATAGATGGCGTGAAAATGCGCTTTCATTAACAACTCGATATTTAAAGGAAGGTTTACCTGACAGAGCAGTTACCCGTGATTTGCCAAATGGTGTGGATGTTCCGATTGCAGGTTTTGAAGGGAAAAAAATTTATGTATGGATTGAAGCGGTGTCAGGGTATTTAACGGCAAGTATCGAATGGGCGAAACAAAATCACGAAAATATAGAAGCTTGGTGGAATAAAGACACGATTTCTTATTATATTCATGGGAAGGATAATATTCCATTTCATTCGGTCATTTGGCCAGCTATTTTAATGGGTATCAATCATCCATCTTTACCAACACATATCATTTCGAATGAGTATTTAACACTGGAAAAGCGTAAGTTATCGACAAGTCAAAATTGGGCAGTCTGGGTTCCGTATATATTGGAGAGATATGATGCTGATTCTATTCGATATTTTTTAACCGTCAATGCCCCTGAGAATCGAGATACTGATTTTTCATGGCGTGAATTTATATTCAGTCATAACAGTGAATTACTAGGTGCATATGGGAATTTTGTCAATCGTACGTTGAAGTTTATCGAAAAATCATATGATGGGAAAACGCCTGAAGGGAAGATAAATTTAACAATTAAAGCTAAAGTCGAAAAACTATATGAAGAAGTTGGGACGCTAATAATAAAGGCTCATTTTAAAAAAGCATTAGAGAATATCTTTGAATTTGTTCGATATGCCAATAAGTATTTTGATGAACAGAAGCCATGGATTCAAATTAACGAAGAAAAGTACTTATGTGATCATACAATGGCAAATTGTATCTATGTAATATCAAATCTTGCACAGCTTCTTCATCCCTTTCTTCCATTTTCAAGTCAGAATGTGAAAGAAATGTTAGGACTGGATGAGTTAAACTGGGAAGAAATTGAACTATCTTCTCTATCTCTGAAAGAGATTAAACCACTTTTTAAAAGGATCGATTTAGCAAGAATCGAAGAGGAATTAGCGAGATTAAACGAAGGGGCTTTATAAATGATACAAATAGTGTTTTCGCTAATTGATATTGTCCTTGAATTTCCACTAACTATAATAGCTTCAGAAAGGGCGCAATTCTTCAGTGAGAATTATGCTCTTTCTTTATGCAAAGAAGCAGGTCTTTATATATAGAAAGGGAAAATATGCCTTTTTATTGAATACATAGATATCGACTATATTTGGAGTGGGAATATGAAAATTCAAAAGGTATCCTTCGCTGTTATTTTAGTGTTTCTATTATCTGCTTGTAATCAACAAACTGTTGAAGATCCTGCAAATCCAAAGGTTAATAGTGAATATATAGAAAACATTGAAGTGCAAAAACGTATTGGTGATGAAAATAAATACGAAGACTTTAAAGAAATTACTAATAGTGAGCAAGTTCGAAGGGCGAAAGAGATATTAGAAAATATTGATTGGGAAAATGCAAAAGTTCAAATGGAGCACCCACCTGATTACAGATTTACTTTGAGATATAAGAATCCTAAAATAGAGGAAAAATCTGTAATATATGGACTTTGGATTAGCCCATATAAAGATAAGGTAGAATTAGTAATATTTGCTGAAAGTAAATATGCTCAATTAGATAAAAATAAGTCAGCAGAACTTTATGAAATTCTCACTGGCGAACAACTATCTGGATTAAAATAAAAGCTTGATCCTAAAGCAAGATCATTAATGGGGTTAAACAACGGTGGACTGTTTTAACAGTCTATTTTTCTTTGCTCTGAATCAATGAAATGGAAGCTTTTATTATTCATACTTACATTTTGAAACCAATATTTGTGAATAATCGTATTATTTAGATAAAAGTAATGTCAGGGAGGAGAACATGGCAAAGTATGAAAAGACAATTAATGGTCAATTTGAAAAAGTGGTTAAGAAGCTGGAAAATGATATTGGTAATAGTGGAATAAGTATGAAATTGGTTGATGAAAGCAATCAAACGATTAGAGATACTAAAATAGCAGTTCGAGTTTATGATAAATATTTTATGAGAAATGGAAACAGAGCAAGTTTGAGCCTAACTGTAGTAGGTAATAACAGCAATATTTTTATTTCAGCTATTGGCGCTGGTGGTGGACAAGGTGTTTTTTGGAATTTCAGTCTAGGTGCCGAAAATGATATGGTGGCAATCGTGCGAAAAAGTATAGATCGAATGTAATTTTAGGTGGGTGGTTATATGTTCGCAACAGAAAGTATCCTTACAACTTGGAGAAAGTTTGATGATTTTCCGATGGAAACCTTGACTAAATTATGGTTTTATAA
>JAEWIG010000183.1 GCA_023387295.1 Bacillota bacterium
TATTTAACACTTTAAAAACACGATTCCCTGCAACAAGTGAGCGCTCAAGCTGGGAAAATTGGTTAACGACATTCGTAATTGGATTGAATAATCTCGTTAAATAATCGACGAACGCATATAAAGTCCCAGCAGAGACAATTTCCGTTGTTGTAATGGACTGCATGCTAAAATAAATAATGAAAATCATAAACATCAATAGACGTAATACATTCACTAAATTAAAGGATGTTGCTGAATCTAAAAACAACAGTTTACGCTGATAAGCATAATGTTCTTCATTCATCTCATCAAATTCCTTCGTCATTTGCTCCTCTCGGCGAAAGGCTTGAATGATTGTCATCCCTTGAATCGATTCATTAATCATCGCATTTAAATCAGCAATTTTTTTTCGGATCACATGATTGTACTTTGACGCTACCTTCCGATAGAGAATCATCCACAGATAAATAATCGGAATCATAATTAAAGCAAGCATCGCCATCTTCCAATTTAAAATAAACAATGCGATATATACACCTGCGATTGAAATGAAGCTAGTCGCAAAGTTAGCCAGCACTTGTACATACAAATTTCTTAATGCTTCAGTATCATTCGTGATACGCGCGACAATTTTCCCAGCAGGCAAATTATCAAAATACTGAATGGGCAATGTTTGAATATGACCAAAAACATCCTGACGAAGCTTCTGAACAACACGGTTTGCACCTATTTGTAAATATATATACATAAAGTAGCGCAAAACCGCTGTGGCAATCGCCAAGGACAAATATAAACAAAGTAGCCAAGCAATCGGCTCTACTTTTATTTCTCCCATTGTCATATGCTCATCAATAATATTTTTCGCAATAAAAGGACCTGCCAAATCTGCTATTACAGCAGCGGTTAAGAAAAACAACCCTAGGAAAATTGGCCGTTTAAAATACATGGCATATTTAAATAAACGTTTACTCGTACTCATGACACGCCTCCTTCTAGCTGCTGACGGTCAAATTGCTCCTTGTACCAGCCATTTTGTCTTAGAAGCTCTTCATGTGTTCCCTGCTCAACAATTCTACCCTCATCAAGCACGATAATTTGGTTAGCATGCTGCACACCAGATAAACGATGTGTGGTGATTATCGTCGTCTTGCCACTTCGCTCACTCTGAATGTTTTGGATGATTCGTGCCTCTGTTTTGGCATCGACAGCCGACAGAGAGTCGTCAAGAATTAGGATTTCAGGATTTTTAATGAGCGCACGTGCAATGGATACACGTTGCTTTTGTCCACCTGATAAGGAAACCCCTTTTTCACCAACAAGTGTTTCAATTCCCATTGGTAAGTTTTCTAAATCCTTTTCGAAGTACGCAAGTCGGATGGATTTTTGTAAATCTTCATCGGTTGCATCTTCTTTTCCGAATAAAATATTTTCACGAATCGTTCGAGAAAATAAAACATGATCCTGTGGCACGTATCCGATCCAATCAAGAATTTGATCCTTCGTTTGGGAAGCGATATCAACTCCAGCAATATTTAATTGACCTTCACCAAGCGGATATTCTCGCAGTAATTGTCGTAAGAACGTCGTTTTCCCAGCACCTGTTTTTCCAACAATCCCGAGTGTTTCCCCTTTTTTCAACGACAAGGATATTTGCTGTAAATTTTTCACTTGGCTTGTTGGATATTGAAACATAAGGTCTTCAAAACCAATCGTATTTGGAGATGCTAGCTTTACCGGATTCTCCATATCTTGAACATCTGCTTCATAATGAAGCGTCTCTTGCACACGGTCAAGTGAGGCATTTCCCTGCTGCATTACATTGATTAGTTCTCCAATTGCAAAAATTGGCCAAACAGCAAGACCTAAATATACGTTAAAAGTAACAAGCTGACCAACCGTCATTTCCCCATTTGCAACTAGAAATGCACCATAGCCAAGTGCCACGACATAGCTTATTCCTGTTCCCACTTTAGTAATTGGCCCAAATAAAGCATTTATCTTCGCTGTATGCATATTTTTCCCATAAACCTCTTCACACATATCAGCAAATCGCATTTCATCCTTTTTCTCTTGCACATAAGCACGAATAACCCGCACACCCGAAACTGACTCTAGAACACTATCATTCAAATCTCCAAATGCATCCTGCGCTTTCATATACCGCTCATGCACGATTTTTCCTAAATATTGAATTAACAAAGCCATAATCGGTACTGGAAGCATCGCAAAGAACGTCAATTTCCACGAAATCATAAAACCCATTGCAAAAATAATTGCACCCATGTAAATCGTTGAATCCACTAAAGTCATGATTCCGAATCCTGCTGTTAACGAGACAGCATTTAAATCATTCGTCGCGCGTGCCATTAAGTCACCCGTACGATTCTTTTCATAAAACGTTGGGGTCATTTTTAGAAATTGAAGCATCAGCTTACGACGCATTGATCTTTCAAGCTTAATAGCCCCTTCAAATAGCCGATATTGCCAAACGAAGTTTAATAAATATCCACCGATAATAATCGCAATGAATATAAGAATATATTGTACTAATATAGCCGTTGTCATGTCGCCTGCTGTTAAAATATCAATAAGCGTACCAAGCAAATACGGCGGAATTACTTCCAGTACACTCGCCAGCATTAATAAAAAAACAGCTACAGTGTATTGCTTCCAATGATCTTTAAAAAACCAGCTCAGTTTCCCTAAAACATCAAACATCTATCAAACCTTCTTTCCGGACAGGAGATCTGTCCCTGTGTTCCTTTCCTTCGTAAAAATCGCTACCCACTATGCAGTAAATCCTTTTTGAAAATTAATGTTCTTTTGCTGTTCCACATCACTCATCTACTCCTTTTTTCTAATTCACTAAACAGTTTGGGACAGGGAACCTGTCCCCGTGCCGTCTCCAATATAAAAAGATGCATACCCTAAGAAGAGCATGCATCTTATAAAGGCATAGAAAACAAATGTACCTATACCTCATCTTGAACTGGGAATCTACAGTTAACAGCTAAAAGGTATGGACAAGTATGAAATTAGTTGAGTTCTCAAACATCATTACATCTCTCATTGTCCTTTCCTCCTCTTTCGCTTTGGTTTTTACTGTAAATATTGTTTAGTGTTCCTAAAGATTACCACCTTTATTTAATAATTGTCAACTATCAGAAAAAATATTTTCAGCCTAATTTTTATTATCATATTCGCTAAAAGAGTTGAAAAAAGAAACAGAGATATCCAGACGATATACGTGATCCAAAATTTCTTTACTCAACTACTTACTTCCTTCTTAAACTGCTGCACTTTCCCATATGTCATCACGCGCCATAGCCATTCAAACGGACCAAATCGGAACTTCTTTAACCAAAAATAACTAAAGATCATTTGTACACAATAAAAGATAATGGAATATAAGAGTCCTTCCGCTAAAGATATTTGACCATACAACCCGAAGCCATAAAATACTATGACACCGAAAAATGTCTGGAATAAATAATTCGTCAGCGCCATTTGACCAACATAGCGGAAAGGATTCAATACCCGTTGCCATGTTTGTTTTTCTAACAAGAGCGCAATCGTAACAATGTAAAAAATCGATAGAGTAAATCCGCTAAAATGAAGGAAAAAATAGTTTCCTAGACTGTACAGAAAAGTAACCTCTTCATGTTGTGAATACCCCCAAGCAATTGCAACTAGAGGAGGAATACTGATTAACAGTGTAATAATCTGAGTGACGCGAAGCTTTCGTTTCAATTCATGTACTCTACGGAATAAATTAATTTTCCCAAAAAATAAACCTATTAAGAACATCCCAAGTATGTCAGGCAAGGTTAAAGGGATGTTCAAAATCACTTCTGGTAATTCATTAGAAACACGCCATTGTAACAGCTCAATGTACGATAAAGTTGTATAGGCTTCACCCGTAACTTTTCCTTCAGCAATCGTTTCCTCACGCATTAGCTCAGTGATATTCAATGATTCGTCAAATTGTTCACCTATATAGGTCAATATTGCTGAAGCCCCTAATAAGAATTGAAACGAAAGGATAAGGACCAAACCCCAAATAAGAACAGTCTTTGCTTTACGACGGTAAAATAATAATAAAAAGAAGCCCATTATCGCATATGTATGGAGAATGTCGCCTTTCCAAAACAACAGAAGATGCAAAACACCAAATAACAGTAAAGCGAACAATCTTCTGGAAAATAAGCGGAATACTTTTTCTCCCCTAGCCTCTGCTCGTGTCATAAAAATATAAAATCCAAGTCCAAACAGAAAAGAAAAAATGGTATAAAATTTCGTTTGGATAAACATATCAAATAGCATCCTTACCGTTTTATCCATTCCTGTATAAACCATAAATTCGCTTCCCGTAAACGCCGGCATGTTCACTAAAAATATGCCGAGTATAGCAAAACCTCTTATTATATCTAAAGTAACAATTCGATTCTTTCCTAAAACTGATTCGTTTGACATTATGTATCTCCTTTTCTACTGACTCTTATAATTCCCTTATGTTTGTTCAAACGATAACTTGAAACCAAACCTCCTTGATTCTGACTTCACCTTTGCGTATGATTACTATTCATTTTTTCATTATACCAAAATTAGGAAGTCAACTCCTTTTCTTTTAAAAAAATAGTTCTCACTTCCTTTTTACTTGAATAACATTTTAAAAAATGTATAATTTAAACTATTAGAATATGCAAAAATGTTTTCTAGGGTTCCGCAGCAAGGATGTTGGTCTGGTCCGAGAGAAAACTCACAGCCTACGCTGTGTCACGGAAGGATAAAAGCCTGGGAGAAACTGTTTAACAGTTTTCTCTTAGGCTTTTTTATTTTTCCCAAAAAAATCGGAGGTGTTAGTTGGATGAATATGAACTGGGTTAAAGTATTTATTGCCGCTTTTTTTGAAGTTTTTTGGGTGATTGGCTTAAAACATGCAGATAGTTTTTGGACTTGGACTGGGACTGTTATCTCCATTATTATCAGCTTCTACTTAATGATCATGGCTGGAAAGAAACTCCCTATAGGAACGGTCTATGCTATTTTTGTAGGAATGGGGACAGCAGGAACGGTATTGTCCGAAATTATCTTCTTTGGAGAACCAATTAAGTTCACCAAATTACTATTGATTTTACTTTTATTAGCAGGTGTCATTGGCTTGAAATTAGTGACAAATGACAAAGAAGAGGAAGGAGCTGAGTCCTAATGGCTTGGGTTGCATTGATTTTTGCTGGGCTGTTTGAAATGACTGGTGTCGCTATGATCAATAAATTGCATAAGGACAAAAACTGGCAATCTTTACTCCTTTTAACGCTCAGCTTTGGAGCAAGTTTTCTATTGCTTGCAATTGCAATGAAAACACTTCCTATGGGGACAGCTTATGCGATTTGGACAGGAATTGGAGCGTCCGGTGGAGCGATATTAGGAATGATGTTATATGGTGAATCGAAAGATTGGAAAAGAATTGTTTTTATCACAATGGTATTAGCTGCAGCGGTCGGATTAAAACTCGTTTCATAAAGTGAAACTTCCACCTAACTTCATAGGCTTCCTTGAATCTTGAGGTAGGAGTCTTACTGCCCGTTAATCTGCGATATAAGACTTCTTAAAAATAATTAACGAATAAATTGCAATATTGAAAATATAACTAATTTAAAGTAAAATGGAATGATATGACATATGGAGAGTGTACCCTTTGCAAATGCTGAATGGTTTACTCAATAATCTTCTTTTTATTCTTATCTTCGGGTTACTCACAAATATGATTTTATTGCATAAGCATGAATATTTTCGTTCATCTCTTAAGCATACTTATCTATTTATTAGTTCTTGTATTCTAATCGTGATCTGCTTGCTGTTATCAGTAGAAGTGGGGTACGGGTATATTTATGATTTACGATTTATTCCTTTCCTTTTAGGGGGCCTATACGGTGGAAAAAAGAGTACGATTGGTTTAGGTATTTTCCTATTATCTATTCGCTTCTTATTAGGTGGCGATGGCTTTTGGATTACCTTATTTCTAGTTTTAATAGCTACCATAAGTATTTTACTTATTATTCCCTCTTACTCCAAGAAACCACTGTGGAAAAAACTAACGATTGTTTCAGTATTCGCTACTGTCTATGCGCTGATTGCTTATTTAGTTCCTTCTATATTAATTGGCTTTCATGAATTCACAGCATTTGCTATTTATTTAATCGTTCTAGTTGGTTCGACTTTCTTTGTAGCCTATCTTACCGAGGTTCTTAAAGACTACTATATTTTGCAACTTGAGGCATTAAAATATGAAAAGATGGAAATCGTCAGTCATTTAGCAGCAAGCATTAGCCATGAAGTAAGA
Organism: Bacillota bacterium; assembly: GCA_023387295.1. Lineage (GTDB taxonomy): Bacteria > Bacillota > Bacilli > Bacillales > Cytobacillaceae > Cytobacillus. Next base: position 6,323 of record JAEWIG010000183.1, read on the forward strand.
AATCCATTAACAGCAGTCATCGGATTCCTACAATTAATAAGAGAAAATGAGCAAGCTAATGATAAGAGCAATATCTATGCTCAGCATGCTATCGAAGAGGCGAAACGTGCATCAGAAATTATTAATGACTACCTAACCTTTGCTAAGCCACACCCGAGCAAAGAAAGCATGATGAATATTAAGAATGAAATTACTAAATGTCAGGAAATTCTTCTCTCTCTCTTACACAAGCATAATGTCGAAATGAAAACTCATTTTCTCCATAACAGTTTCATAAAGGGAGATCCACACAAATTCCATCAGGTATTAATCAATATTTTGAAAAATAGTATCGAAGCCATGCCAAATGGAGGGATTTTAACTATCCATACGGCAGAAGAGAATAATAGAGTTCATGTTAAAATAACAGATACTGGACACGGAATGCAGCCTGAACATGTTGCACGACTTGGAGAACCGTATTTTTCATTGAAAGGACAAAAAGGAACTGGCCTAGGAATGATGGTTGTGTTTCGAATCGTCGAAAGCATGAATGGAACTGTATCAATAAAAAGTAAAATAGAAGTGGGAACTTCAATAACCCTTTCCTTTCCTAAAGCAACCTCCTATACATAACAGATATCCCCAGCTACTATTTCATAGCTGGGGATATTTTTATTCACCTAAGCTTTGAAAATTTTACTAAGCTTATTGAAATTATTAATCTTTAAATAAGCTTGTACATGTAAACTTTGTAGATTGAAAAAATGATTTTGGCATTATATGCGATAATTTAGCAATATGCACGATAAGATAATTCCCAATTGAAACTCTATTAAAAAAATTAATATTTTAAAATGAACGTTTCCACTTGTTGCCATGTCTAATTAGTAACAGGGGAAAGGAGGCACGCTGTGATTGAGATAGAAATGATAAAAAAAGCAATAAATAGAGATGAAGATGCTTTTTTACAAGTGCTAGAAGCTTACGAAGATGTCATGTATCGCACGGCGTTTGCTTATTTGAAAAATGAGCACGATGCGATCGAAGCCATTCAAGAAACGACTTACCGAAGCTTCAAAAAAATTCATACGCTTAAAGAGCCACAATTTATCGGAACATGGCTCGTTCGCATATTACTTAACATATGCCATGATATGCATCAAAGAAAAAGTCGCATAGAGTTGCGAGAAACATTGGATGGAGAAGGGCAGTATTATGATTCTCCTAACCTAGAGATTGTTGAAGCAATTTCTCAATTATCACGTGAACAACAGCAATTAATTTATTTGAAATATTTTCAAGATATGAAGAATGTAGAGATTGCAGGCGTACAAAATATCCCAGAAGGAACAGTTAAATCTAGGCTGCATACTGCTCTTCGGAAGCTTCGCCTTTATTTTAGTGAGAGGAGGGAGTTATAGAAATGAGTAACTTAAATGAAAAAGACTATACTGCTCTAAAAGAAGAGCTTAATTCGATTGCTGTTCCGAAAGAATCTCTCGCCTATGCAAGAGCAAATGGGTTAAAGAGAGTACAGAGCGAAAGACAAAGCCGCAAAAGATGGGTCGGAACTCTTGCTGTTACAGCCGCTTTCATTCTAATCTTCGTAACATCTATTCGGGTATCCCCTGCTTTTGCGCAAGCAGTTGCGAAAATACCTGGCTTTGCTCCGCTCGTGGAGATGATTGCCTATGATAAAGGAATTGAGGACATCTTAAAAAATGAGTATTACGAAGAGCTGGCGATAACAGAAACGAAAAACAATCTGACGTTTACCTTGCTCGGAGTGATTGCAGATGAATCGGGAATGATTATTAATTATGAGCTTGATGCACCGTATCAAATTCATAATCTCGATACAAAAGATGTGACGATTAAACAAAATGGCAAGGAATTGCCATTCTCAACGACATATAGTTGGTTCGGAAAAGAACCCACAACTCATATTGAAGCAAAGATAGAGGCTGCATCTAATCAAAAAATAAACTATACGAATCCAAATTTCGAATTATCAATCACGTTTAAAGATGAGCATGAGACAACGTTTAACATCCCTTTTACGTTGCAAAAAGAAATCGCGAAAAGTAAACAATATCGATTGAATCAGGTTATTGAAATGGATGGACAAAAGCTGACGGTCAAATCATTAAAAATTTCACCGCTTCGAGCGCAGCTTGATATTGCTCTCGATCCAGATAACACAATGCAAATTT
>JAEWIG010000413.1 GCA_023387295.1 Bacillota bacterium
GATAAAGGATGTTCAAAAAACTACTTTAAACATCCTATTATGACAAAAATTTCGCATTTTTTCTTCATGGCTATATTATACCGTTTTTTCGTTACAAACAATGATAAAAATATCCTTTTCTGATAAAAAGCCCTCACTTAATGTGAAGTGAAGGCTAATATTTATGAAATTGCAATCTGATTTAGCCTGCATAAGAATGCAAACCGGCAATGACAAGGTTTACCGCAACTAAGTTAAACATAATTATAACAAACCCAATTACAGCAAGCCAGGCTGATTTTTCTCCGTGCCAGCCTTTTGAAAGTCGTAGGTGAAGAAAGGCTGCATAGAAGAGGAATGTGATAAGCGCCCATACTTCTTTTGGATCCCATCCCCAGAAACGTGTCCATGCTATTTGTGCCCAAATCATTGCAAAAATCAAAGCACCTAGGGTAAATACCGGGAATCCAATTAATACTGAGCGGTAGCCAATTTCATCTACTAAATCTACATTAACATTTTTTACTAACGGCTTTAAAGCGGCCCCAATTCGCTTTCTTAGAACTAATCTCAATAATACATATAAAATCGTTCCTATTGCAAATGACCAAATAACTGTATTTAATTTTTTGGCATTTATAATAGCTGGCATTTCAACCAATGGTTCTAACTTACCTTCTGTTAGTAATTCTCCTTCATGTGGCCCAATCAATGCAGGGAGATGATACTCCAGTTTAGCTGGTAGATCATTTTTGTCAATCCAATTAAAATCGGCCTTATAGTCCATCATAGAAAATGTCGTAGAAATAAGAACGAAACCAATTGTACAAACTAAACCATACATGATTGTTTCTAACCAAAATGTCCGTTTGCTAAATTTTGATTGGTCGATTACTTTTACTAAGTAAATAAGTCCAGCGGCAAAACTAATTGCCAATACCGCTTGTCCTACTGCTGCTGTTATCACATGAATATGAAGCCAATCACTTTGGAGGGCAGGAATTAAAGGTGAAATCTCCCTCGGAAACATGCTTGCATATGCAATCATCAAAACAGATACAGGTAAGGTAAACACACCAAGCATCGGCGTTTTATACATAAAATAGATGACGATAAAGGCACCACCAAGAGCGATCCCAAAGAATGTTGTAAACTCAAACATATTACTTACTGGTGCATGCCCTGCAGCAATCCAACGGATAATGAAATAGCCTAACTGTGCAATAAAACCGATGATCGTCACGGAAATTGCCAGCTTTGCCCACTTATTTTGCCCTGTTTCCTTTGCTTTCGCTTTCTTATCTTTAATAGCTCCAGCAAAAAGAATAGTTGCAGCTAAATATAGAAAAAATGATGCATATAACAAGTTACCACTTAAAGTTACCACTTATGTTCCCCCTTTTGTCTAGCCTTAGTTTGGGTTTCGCTCATCGGCATTTTCTTGTTGCACTTTATCATCTGGCACATTAATACCAGTGTCTTGTAAAATGCTATCGATTTCTCGTTTTAACCCATGCCAGTTTTTGTTCGTATGACCTGCGACCCAAACTTCCCCATCCACTTGACGAATCCATATACGACGGTGATTCCAATAAGAGCCTTGAGCAACACCTATCATAAAGATTATTCCACCAACTATTAAAATGCCTAATGTTAAATCTTTACGTACTGTTAACCCCGACACATTTTTAGTTTCTATTCCACTAAAAGCCATTTTATATTCATTATCCCCAAATGGTTCAATTGTTTGTCTAATGGCAACGAAGCTAATTTCACCATCTTGTTTATCTGGCGTAAACATTTTAAATACAAAGGCTGGATTATTAGGAATTCGTGATTTTGTAGTTGGTTCTCCATCTTCAGCAAACTCAAAATCGGGAAAATAGCTCATCACTTCAACAGAATATCCATTTCCTAAATCATAGCGATCTTTTGGGTCATATAAATCGACCGTAATATTACCGAATTCCTCGTTTGATTGTTTATTAGCCAGAGTAAATGTCATTTTGTTTAATTCATCTAGCTTATAATCGACTTGATATAAGGCATAATTTCCGAACTTTAACGGTTCATTGACACGAATTTCTTCATCACTTATTTTTTTAAGCTCTGGTGTTTCCCCTGCTATCGTTTCCCCTTTAACTTTATAGAGGGTAACATTCGATTGGAAATTCTTCGCAATCATTCCGACTTTATCAATTGCCTGGCCGAATACTTCCTTATCATTCTCTTTATCATAAACTTCGAGAATAAATTTATCATTCTTCAAATAGTATTCTCCGTGTGTACCTGGGACAACTTTTGTTTCACCCTCACGAAGCCAAAGAACCTTGTCTACATACATACCAGGAACAAAGCGAAGCATCCCGCCAATTAAAAAGATAATTAGCCCAATATGGTTGACATATGGACCCCACCTAGAGAAACGCCCCTTTTCAGCAAGAAGGTTTCCATCCTCTTCACGAATATGATATCTTTTTGCTTTTAATCTATCTTTTATTTGGGAATGATTTAGATTGCTAACTTTTGTAACACCGAATAATCTTTGGCGCTTTAAAAAACCCTCATGTCTCGTTACTCGTTGCACCTTTAACGCACGGTAAAGAGGAACAACCCTATCGAGACTACAGATTACAAGTGAAACGCCAATAGAAGCGATTAGGACGAGATACCACCATGAGCTATATAAATTATGAAATCCAAGTTGGTAATACACTTTCCCAAACCAGCCATACTGATCCTCATAGTACTCAGATGCTTGGACAACAGGTGGAATATACATTTCTTGAGGTAAAATGGTTCCAATTGCTGAGGCAATAAGCGTTATGACAATCAGCCAGACTCCAACCTTAACAGATGAAAAGAAGTTCCAGACTTTATCAATGATTGTTTTGTTATATGTTTGCGAACGCCGTGCGCTCCCCTCATAACGCATATCGACTAGTGTTTTATCTTTTTCTTGTTCCTCAAGAATTTTCCCACACGCTTCACAAAGAATCGTTCCATGTGGGTTCACATGCCCACATTCACATTTAACATCCTTCATTTAATTAACTCCCTATCCCATCCCTTAAGGCTTCACTTGCTCCATAAGGTCTTTTATCATTTTCTCTGTTAACTGACCCGTATGATATTTAACAACTTTTCCGTCCTTATCAATCATAAATGTTGCGGGAAGGGCACCTATACCATATGCAGTCTGAACTTGCCCATCTTTATCAATGACAACCGGAAACGATAAGTTATGTCGATTAATAAATTTATTCACAGCAAGCTCGGATTCACTAACGTTAACAGCTAATACGTGTACACCCTTATCCTTAAACTGCTTATATTGGTTTTCCATATATGGCATTTCTTTTTCACAAGGCTTACAGTATGTACCCCAAAAATTCAAAAAGACCCCTTGTCCTTCATAATCAGAAAGTCGGTGCTGCTCTCCATTCATATCCTCTAATATGAAATCAGGTGCTTTTTCTCCAATTGCAACCTTTTTAACATCCTCTTTCGTAAAGTTTGCATATAAAGTGTAGGCGACTGCCGATCCAAGCAATAGCAGGATAATCGTCCTTGTTAACAAACGCTTTTTCTTCATCCTTATCCCCCATATAATTCGTTATTGCTAAAATAAGCCAAACAAAGCAATCCGAGTCTAATTATATCATTTATTACCATTTTAATAATGTTAATCATATGAAGGAAATGTGACTTTTCTATGAAGTTTTTTTCTTAATAATCACTTTTTTTGCGCAAGAGCACGCATTTGCTTGACCTCATGTATCGTTAACTCTCTAGCTTCTCCAGTCTTTAAGCCGTGAAGAGTTAAAAATCCGTATTTTTCACGTTTTAATTTCAGAACGGGATGACCAATCGCTTCAAACATTCTCCTAACTTGACGGTTACGTCCTTCATGAATTGTGATTTCTATAATGGCTGTTTGTTTCTTTTTATCCATCGATATAAATTTCGTTTTTGCAGGAGCCGTCTTTCCATCTTCTAGTTGAATTCCTCGTTCTAGCTTTCTTAAGCTTTCCCGTGATGGAATTCCCTTTACTTTTGCCACATACACCTTCTCCACTTCACTTTTCGGATGCATGAGAAGATTTGCAAATTCCCCATCATTCGTAAGTAAAATAAGCCCAGAAGTATCAAAATCTAAACGCCCAACAGGATAAATACGCTGCTCAATATTTTGCAAATAATCAGTAACTACCTTTCTTCCTTTATCATCAGCTACACTTGAAATTACACCTCTTGGTTTGTATAGAAGAAAATAAACAGGATGTTCCCTTTCGACAGGAATACCTGTTACTTCTACCCGATCAGATGGTGTTACTTTTACTCCTAGCTCTTTAACTACTTTTCCATTTACCTTTACATGCCCCTCCAAAATCAGCTGTTCTGCCTTTCTTCTGGATGCAACGCCAGCATGTGCGATTACCTTTTGCAATCTTTCCATTTATGTCACCTCAACTAAATTAGCATTCAAAATAGCATTGTACCTATTTCTATCCTTTTGAATTATGACATAAAACATGCCTTTTTCAAAGTGTAGGTGTATTTTTAGAATAATAAAACTAACATGAGCATCTGCTTGCAACCTTGTTATGTAAATGTCGTCAGCTTCATTTCTCTGCGCTGGTGATTACTTCGTACATCAAGGCTTGCTCAATGAATCCGACGACGATTTAGTTTTCATATAAAAAAGATACCCTATTAATGGGTACCTCCAGTAATTATTGAATTTTATTTACCAAAAACGAGCGTTACAACGACAATTGCAGCAATAATGCCAACTAAATCTGCTAGTAGACCCACCTTTAACGCATCTCCCATTTTCCTAATGCCTACAGCGCCGAAATAGACAGTAAGTACATAGAAGGTTGTATCCGTACTTCCTTGAAGAACTGATGCAAGCCTCCCAATAAATGAATCTGGACCATGAGTTGCAATGAGATCACTCGTCATCCCAAGAGCAGCTGTTCCAGAAATGGGGCGAATAATGGCAAGCGGAAAAATATCAGGCGGGACTCCAATCGCTTCAAGTACGGGTCTCATGAACTGCATCATATACTCAAGAGCCCCTGATGCACGAAAAACGGAAATAGCTACTAGCATTCCTACTAAAAAAGGAATGATTGAGACAGCAACTTTAATTCCTTCTTTTCCACCATCAACAAATCTTTCATACGTTTGGACTTTTTTTATCGTTCCATATATTAAAATAAATGCAATGAGAACTGGAATAAACCAAAGAGAAATTAACGAAATAATGTGCATCCGTTCTCATCCCTTCCGAATTCTTCGATAATAAAAATATCGATCAATCATAATTGCGCCGATTGCAGAACAAATCGAGGCGATTAAAGTTGGTCCCACAATTTCGGTTGGAGATGATGAGCTATAGTTCATTCTTATTGCGATTACTGTAGTTGGAATTAACGTTATACTTGAAGTATTAATCGCTAAAAAAGTAATCATTGAGCGACTAGCTTCATTCTTGCCACCATTTAGATTTTTCAGCTCTTCCATCGCCTTTATTCCGAGGGGCGTCGCCGCATTACCTAGCCCAAACATATTTGCAATCATATTCGATAGAATATAGCCCATCGCCGGATGTTCATTCGGCACATCTGGAAAGAGTCTTTTTACAATCGGTTTAAATAATAGAGAAAGCATTTTTAATAGTCCTGCTTCCTCTGCTATTCTCATCATCCCAAGCCAAAATACAAGAATACTTACTAATCCGATGCATAATGTAACCGCTTCTCCTGCACCTTTAAAAACTGCTTCATTCACTTCATCCAGCGTTCCATTTATCATAGCAAAAACAATTCCGATAACTGTTAGAAGAACCCATATAATATTAACCATCTATCTTCACACCAATTATGGACGTGAAAATACTACGAAAGAACTCAAAAAACGTCTTCTTCTCCCCAGAGTCCGTATGTTTATAGTAAACTGGAATGTTCTTAATCGGTTGTTGATTAAAATAAATAATAGCCTTACCAACAATATCCGGCACTGCCTTGCCTTCTATCCAATCCTTTTTCGGTTTCATCATTTTAAACTCAATTTTAAAAAGCTCTCTTTCCTTAGCTGTACTAGGATAACTAAATCCATGCTTAACATACACTTGTTTTTGATAAAACTTATCCTTTATTTCTTTAACGACCCCTTTTTGTAGAACTTCTACAAGATCATATATTTTAAACCCTGTCCCATACATTTGGATATGATCATTCCAGTCGTCTGAGGCATTTAGTGTTACAGCAATTAAGTCCATATCTCCCTTCGTGGCAGTTGTGACTAGTGTTCGTTTTGCACGTTTCGTAAACCCTGTTTTTCCACCTGTACAATAATCATACATTTCTAATAATCTATTTTTATTATTCCACTTCCGGTCCCAATTCTCAGTAGGATGTGGTATTCTATGTACCTTCGTCCCAGAAATTTTTTTATATTGTTCATTTTCCATAGCATAGCGTGTTAATAATGCCATATCATAAGCTGTTGAAAGATGGTTTTCATGGTCGTCAAGCCCATGAGGATTTGCAAAATGAGTATTTGTCATTCCTATTTCCTCTGCTTTTTGATTCATTAAAAAAACAAATCCTTCAAGACTTCCTCCAACGTGATTCGCAATAGCAGTTGCAGCGTCGTTTCCAGAACGCAGCATTAAGCCATAGACTAAATCTTCGAGTTTAATTTTTTCTCCAGGAACTAAATTTATACTTGACCCTTCCACTCTAACTTCTTGCTCAGTAATCATTACGATTTCATCCATTTTTCCGGATTCTATGGCTAAAATGGCCGTCATGATTTTTGTAATACTAGCAATCCTGCTTTGTTTATGTGCATCTTTTTCAAATAAAACTCTTCCAGAGCTTTGCTCCATTAAGATAGCACTTCTTGCACTTACAGAAACAGAAGCATTAGAACGCTGTGGAATAAGTATCACCAACATTGTGATAATTAGAGAATATATCATGAATTTTTTCTTTTTATCCATTGCACAGTACCCCGTCTCCTTATCGTCTCGCTTCCGCTTTTCTTTGTACAATTTTATGCGGGACGAGCATGGATATGACAAAAAGGCGAAAAACATCGTTGTCTTTCACCTTTTTATACTAAGCAATTATTCAGCTAATATGGTCTCCACTGTAATTCAGATGCTTTTTTAAATCTTTCTTGAACATCATTCCAATTTACTAAATCCCACCACTTCTCAACATAGTCAGCACGATTGTTTTTATATTGAAGGTAATAAGCATGCTCCCAAACATCTAAAACTAACAACGGAATGGTATCCCATTGTGTTAGCAACATATGCCTTTCGGTTTGCAGTATTTCCAGATGACGCGAGCGAGGTGACCATACTAATAGCGCCCACCCTACACCTTCGACTTGTTTTGCCGCCTCTGTAAAATGCTTTTTGAAGGCCTCAAAGCTTCCAAAATACTTTTCTATTTCCTTTAGTAACCTTCCGGTTGGCTTTCCTCCACCTCTTGGACTCATATTATTCCAAAAAATTGTATGCAGATAATGTCCTGATCCATGGAAAGCAAGTTCACGGGACCAATGCTTTACTAGTGAGAAGTCTCCAGATTTTCGAGCTTCTTTTAGCTTTTGTTCTGCTTTATTTAGCCCATCAACATAAGATTGATGATGCTTATCATGATGAAGTCTCATAATTTCTTCTGAAATATATGGTTCTAACGCATTGTATGCATAAGGGAGGGGTGGAAGGCTATGCTTTCCTGGTGCGATAAACGGAGTTTGTACATAAATGCTACCGAGATTCTGCCTTGTTAAGAAATAATTTTCCATTTCAGCATGGAGGTCATCGATTTGAGCTTGCAGCTCGGTCAATTCATCAATACTTAAAGGGTCATTAACGGTATTCATTATTTCTGTGAATTTATCCATCCTCTTCCAAAGCTCATTGTCTTTTTCTACATTTTCAGATTCCAGAAATCCTCTTAAATCTTCATTCCAAGTAAACACATTTTGAATATACTCTGCAAAACTATTCATTTCGCTTCCCTCTTTCCTCTTTATTCCCCTTTTATCCTATGTAAGCTAGGTTGGACGATTGCAAGGAAAGAACAAAGATGAAAAAAGGGATGTCCGATAAGTGCTTGGCTCTCTTCTCACAACTCACTATATAGATTAGCTCTAATCGCTTTTCATCTATATAATGTGTTGGAAGTGCCAGGCTCTTTGTTTTCGGACAGCCCCTTCACAAATAAGTTTTAGTGTGGCTGGGTTATAAATTCTAGTGGTGAACGAAGGTTGTACAATTTATGCTTTTCCAATTGCTCGAAAATCGAAGGTATTTTCGAAAAATCCACATCCTGAAAATAGGAGACAAATTCAGCCTGCGAATTAATATAAATTCGTTTACGATGCCGTAAACCAGGGTTTTTCAATAAACAAACGAGTGCAACAATATCTTTAAAGTGAACTTCTCTTTCGCCAGTAGTAAATATTGGGTTCGATTCGAATGGTGTAAAATCTGAAAACAATTCATCAAAATAGCGAACATATAAAACATGTAATGTTTTTTCTTGTCCTTCTTCTTCAAAGGTTATTTCACTTCGATTAAAGAAATCCTCAGAAGTATTCGATTTTTCCTTTTCTAACTCGTATCCATGACATTTCTTAATTAGCAAAAAAATCCCCCCTACCCATATTGTTCACTTCATATAGTAGCATAATTTAGTGTATCTGGAACAAAAAATCAGTTATCAATGGATTCATGAAACTTCGTGAAAAACAAATCCGCCTCTTCTTGAATAAAATCACTTTCTACCTTTTCAGGGAGCGGTGGAAGTTCTTCAATTCGCTTTAAACCAAAATAATCAAGAAACTCCTTTGTCGTTCCATATAAATATGCTCGACCTGCTCCTTCAGCTCTCCCTATTTCCTTTATTAATGCCTTTGCAGCTAAGGTCTGAAGTGGCCGTTCTGTTTTAACTCCCCTTATTTCTTCAATCTCCATTCTAGTAATTGGTTGTTTATAAGCAATAATCGCAAGAGTTTCTAACGCAGCTTGTGACAATGTCGTATTCGTTGAAGAAGCGACGAGCTTCTTCAAATATGCTGCATTTTCTTTTTTCGTTGCGAGCTGGTAAGTACCGGCAAGCTCGACAATGATAATACCTCGTAGTGGATTATTTCGATAATCCTCCATCAGTTCTTTCATGATCGTCTCAGCCTGGACCTCCTCAACCTCTAGTACGAGAGATATTTGCTTTAATGTTAGTCCTTCATCTCCAGCAGCAAATAAAAGGCTTTCTACAATTCCTTGCCAGTTAACGATCCCCAATGGTTTCTACTCCTTCCTCTGCGGCAGAAAGGAATATTTCTGAAAAATTACCTTCCTGTTCAATAATGATTTCTTTCCGCTTAATTAGTTCTAATATCGCTAAAAATGATACAACAATTTGTTCGCGATCTGGATTTGGGAATAAGGCTGTAAAACTCTTTTTACCTTTAAATCCTCTCAAATCATGCAGTATTTCAGACATTCTTTGTTCAATTGGAATTTCTTGACGAGCGATCTTTGTAGATAACGGCTTTTGCAGCTTCTGTCTACGTAATAATTTCTGAAAAGCACCTATCATATCATATATCGTTACATTTAAATCAATTTTTTCCGGCTGAACATCTTTTGCATAGTCAGAAAGATCACTGGGTGGCTTTGTAAACATTAAGCCACGCTCTTCCTCTAATGCTTTAAAATCTACAGCCGCTTCTTTAAATTTTCGATATTCAATTAACCTTTCAACAAGCTCCTCCATCGTATCCTCATCTTGAGCGTTTTCGTAGTCATCATCAAAAAGCTCTTCATCATGCTTTGGAAGGAGCATTTTACTCTTTATTGCGAGCAAAGTTGCAGCCATGACTAAATATTCACTCGCAATATCAAGCTGTAGTTCCTGCATCGTGTGAATATACAACAAATACTGTTCCGTTATTTCTGCAACGGGAATATCATATATATCTATTTCCAGTCGATTTATCAGGTGAAGAAGCAAATCTAGCGGCCCTTCAAACGCATCAATTTTCACATTATAATGCTGCATACATACCCACCAAAATTCTAAATATAAGGTTATTTCTCTAGACTATATCTAGTATAAGTTATTCATTACGGATATCCAATAGAAAGTTAGGCTCCCTATCGTCCATAAATAAATTTATCTTCGATTCGCCCATACAATTTGGCAAATACCTACATAACATGAAATTGAAACAAGTAAAATTTTATTTAAATACAGGAGGTCAGAGGAATGTCTAAAAGTAGAGATTGCGATTGTGAACCTGTTGGATTTGGAAGTGGGTTTGCATTAATTGTAGTTTTATTTATCTTATTAATCATTGTTGGTGCTTCTTGGTGTTTTTAAACATAGTAGCGTAACTTTATAAGACATCGTTCACCCGGTCATTTACCGGGTTTTATTTTTTATATACGCTGAAAAAAGACTTTGTGGTACGATAATAATAATTTCTTTGGAGGTGAGAGTATGTATCCAAAAGAATACATCGAATTTTTAGTCCGCTTTCACGGTGATCGAGATTATTTTGAATGTCATGAAATACTTGAAGAATATTGGAAGAAAACTGATCCACGCAATAAAAAATCGATTTGGGTCGGATTGATTTTGCTTGCCGTTGCGAATTATCACCATCGCCGAGAAAACTTTAATGGCGCGAAAAGAACGATTGAAAAATCAATTAACATTTTAGAGCAAAAAAATAATGAACTAGAAAGTATTGGAATAGATCCGATAAGTTTATTAGAGTTATTAAAAATAAGACAGAAACATATTACCCTCGAGAATGAATATGCAAGCTTTGATTTACCAATAACTAATCAATCACTACTCGTATCCTGCCAAGAGATTTGCCAACAGAATAACCTTACTTGGTCTAGTCAGAGTGATATTGAAAACAAAGAACTTGTTGATCGTCATGCCCTTAGAGACCGGAGTGCAATTATTCTAGAACGATTAAACGCATTAAAAAAAGGCAGTGAATAATTAATCACTGCCTTTCTCCTTATCCTCACAAACATCACACTTTTCAAGAAAAGCTTCCGTCATTTCGTTTGCTGTTAAGCTTTTCTCAGGAAACATCTCATGTAAAGATCTGACCATTGCCTTACCAATTCCTTGATATCGATGTGAAGGATTGACGGAGATATGCTGAACTATGATTGTATCATTTTCAAATAATACCCCCATTAGTCCAATAATATCTTCTCCTTTTTTCCATAAAAATAAATGTAAATCCTCTTCAGTTTCATATTGTTTCATCGTTTGCTGTAGAATTTTTAAGTCCTTTTCATTTGGCATAAAAGATAAGAGACCCATTGCAATTTTTTCAAAAGTTTTCTTATAGCGAATTAACATTATTATCCCTCATTATGATCAAACGTTCCATTCACATTTTCCCCCAAAATTAACCATTTCAAACCTTTATAGCATTATATAGAATGTGCATCAGTTGGTTCCGAAACTTATAGCCTGATTATTATGACAAGGTTCTAGGTCATTACTGAGATGGAACGATTACAAACCAATAGTATAGTCCCCATGAGAGGCTAAAAATGAAAAATAAAGCAAAGAGAATCCAATTGTTTTTCTTCATAAATCGATTATTGTCCCCCCAAAATCATGATAGCTGTTTTCAAATAAATCATTATTTTTCTTGTGGACTATTATTTATTCTACACGAAAACCTGCTAGATTTCCATTATGCTAAAGGACATAGGCACTTTTTCTTAAAAGAAAAAGCCTCCTGTTATTAAGGAGACTTAGTTTCTGATCGTTTCTTTTATTGATAAATCCATGCGAATCAAATCTTCATAAGTTTCTCTTTTGACGACTAGCTTTGCTTCTCCGTTTTCAACGAATACTACAGCTGGACGCGGAATTCGATTATAGTTATTTGCCATCGCATAGCCGTATGCTCCTGTACAAAATACTGCTAATACATCATCACTATCACTCTTCGGAAGTGGTAAATCCCAAATAAGCATATCTCCTGACTCACAGCATTTCCCTGCAATAGTAACTGTCTCATCTACCTTATCTAGTACACGATTAGCAAGAACAGCTTCATATTTCGCCTGATAGAGAGCTGGGCGGATATTATCGCTCATTCCACCGTCAACTGCCACATATTGGCGAATATTAGGTACTTCTTTCCTTGAACCAATCTGATATAATGTTGTTCCTGAATCCCCTACAAGTGAACGTCCTGGCTCAATCCATATCTCAGGCATACTTAACTCGTATTTTTCTATTTGCTTTTGAACCTCAAGAATAATTTCTTTTACATATTGTGAAGCCGGAAGTGGTTTATCCTCGTTTGTATATCGAATACCGAAACCCCCACCTAAGTTAAGCACCTCTGCTTCGAACCCTAGTGATTCCTTCCAATCATATAGCTTTTCAAAGATTTTTTGTGCTGCCATAATAAAGCCTTTCGTTTCGAAAATCTGTGATCCAATGTGACAGTGAATTCCTAGCACCTTCATTTTTGTTGAATCGAGTGCAATTTTCAAAGCCTGTTCTGCTTGTCCATTTTGTAAATCAAAACCGAATTTAGAATCCTCCTGCCCTGTTAAAATATAATCATGAGTGTGGGCTTCAATTCCTGGTGTTACTCGCAAAAGAATATTAGCAGATGTATTCATTGTTTCACAAAGTGTATTCAAAAGATCCATCTCATGAAAATTATCAACGACAATACATCCAATTTCATTTTTTAAAGCCATTTCTAATTCAGCTTTACTTTTATTGTTTCCATGAAAATGAATTCGCTCAGGTGGAAATTTTGCAGCTAATGCAGTATAAAGCTCCCCTCCAGATACAACATCTAATGACAAACCTTCCTCGTTCACAAGCTGTGCCATGGCGATCGTAGAAAAAGCTTTACTCGCGTATGCAACTTGAGCTGTTACACCAAGTTCCTCAAACGTTTCCTTAAATCCTCTTGCTCTTTCCCTAATTAATGAAACATCATATACATATAGCGGTGTTCCGAACCGTTTGACAAGTTCTAAAGTATCAACCCCACCAATTTCTAAATGCCCCTGCTCGTTCACTCTCATCGTTCCGTGAAAATACATATTTTCCCCTCTTCCTAAAACAGAAATCACTTGCACTATTTTATGCACTATTTAAATCTCGAACACACCATTTACATAATTTAAAAATTTTCGCAATATTAAACGAATGAAATAAATAGACAGAGTCCTTTAAAAGAATCTGTCTAATCATTATTCCTTGATAATTAAAAATACTTTAACACACTTACAAACGAATCTCAATTGCTATTATCTAGTTGTTTTATTATTTTGCAGGTTGTCTAAGTCTATCACCAGGATGGTTTATACTCGGACGAAGCTTGGAACCTGGAGTTGCACGACGGACTAGCACTTGTAAGAAAGCTTTCGGATAAAAAGGAATGAACGGCCATAAATATGGTGTATGAAACGCCTTTTTACTTGCCAGTAATAGGATGAATAGTGTGACCGAAATAACATACCCTGGTGCATGAAACAGGGCAACTGCGATTAAAAAACAAAGTCTTGTAATTTTATTTGCCACACTTAGCTCATAACTCGGAGTGGTATAAGAACCAATCGCCGCTACAGAAACATAAAGGATAACTTCAGGCACAAACAACCCTACATCTATTGCAATTTGACCAATTAATACTCCAGCAATCAGCCCCATTGCTGTTGAAAGCGGTGTTGGGGTATGAATAGCCGCCATTCGCAAAAGTTCAATCCCGAAATCCGCAATTATTATTTGAAAAATGATGGGCACATTCGTTTCTTCATTAGGTCCAATAAAGGCCATTTTCTCAGGTAAAAGTGAAGGTTCTAACGCAAACAATAACCACAGTGGGAGTAAAAATAATGATGAAAAAATTCCAACAAAGCGTACCCAACGTTCAAACGTTCCGACTGCAGGTGACTGTCTATATTCCTCTGCGTGCTGTATATGATAAAAGTATGTAACTGGCATAATAATTACACTGGGTGATGTATCTACAATGACGAGGACATGCCCTTCAAGTAGGTGGGCAGCTGCTATATCTGCTCGCTCTGTATAACGGACATTTGGGAAAGGATCATATCCTTGCTTGAAAAGAAATTCCTCTATCGTCTTATCCGCCATTGGGATGCCATCAATTTTAATATTTTTTATTTCCTTACGAATAATATCAACCAAATCTGGATTGGCTATATCTTTAATGTAAGCGATAGCAACATCTGTTTTCGATCTTTCACCTACTGTGGTTATTTCGAAACGGAGCCTTTCATCCTTAATTCTCCTCCGGGTTAAGGCTGTGTTTAAAATAATGTTTTCAACGTAGCCATCTCGTGACCCGCGAATAACTTTTTCAGTATCTGGCTCCTGTGGGGTTCTACCAGGATAGCTACGAACGTCAACAACTAGAGCAGTCGTTTCTCCATCCATAACAACAACAATTAATCCAGATAGAACCTTAGTTACGAGGTCATCTAATGTTGTTATTCGTTGTACGGACCCATGAACTAATCGGTTTTCTATGATCGCAAAAAGCTTGCTTGTTTGCTTCTCATTATCATTAATTTGGACAAGCTCTTCAATTAATTCGACAATAATAAGAGAATCTGTTAATCCATTTATATAATATAAATTCACATCTTTACGAAGAATTTGCAGCTTTCTTATCCCTAAATCGAAGCTTACACCTAGACCGACTCGTTCTTCCATATATTTTTCAATTGCTTCTACCGATGCTGGAATTGGTTTAGTATTCATCATTTTGTCCTCTGACAAAATAGCCACTCCTCTCTAATATGATGTCAACTGCTTTTCGTGTGATTGGAGAACCGTTTTCCACATGATCTTTTTTTGCCATTTTGCCAATATCTCCAATCCCGACGATAATTGGTACATTAAGCTCATCTAAACAATAAACGGTATCACCATTCAGTCTTCCCATTTCTAACTCAGGTATTCCATATTTGTCGACACCATAGGGCGTTAGTTCTCCATCACGGTCGATCGAAACATTCACTCTCGTCCATTCACTTTTCCTCGTTTTCGCAGCCACTGCTATAATTCCTAACACATTAATATCTTCATGTTTTGCAACATACTTTAAAGCCCTTTCTCCTGCACCTTCTCCTACATATCCACTATCATCAAACATAACAAAAACCGGGTCTTTTACAGCTTTTTTTATTAGCTTTACAATTAAAGGACCATCTATTTTAGTCGGATTTCCATGAGATAAAGAAATACATCTTCCCCCTACTTCCTTTGCGACAAACTCAATTGATTTTCTTGCATAATCGTCCCCATCCGTTATTAAAATCACATTCCTTCTGTCATCCATAAAAAATGTCCCTTCACCATTAAGTTTTTTACCGGTTTTATTAGGTTCTTCAATTATTTGTCAACAAAATAAATCCATTGAAATAATGAACCAAAGATTTTCCCCATCACAATCGCCATCAGTAAAAAAACAATTTTACGTTCAATCCCAATCCTTTTAGCAAGGATTGGGAGTACATTTAATACTTCTGTTAATGCAGCAGCAAGCATTCCGATAAATGTTCCCATTAATAGTCCTATTGGAATAAGAAAATACATTGAGAATAATAAGGAGTAGTCCCATAGTGTTGCACATCCACCTAGCACTGCACCAAAGACTACAGCCCATTCATAAAATCGGATCATTTTCATTGTTTTTGTTAGTTGAGTAAGTCTAGGGATAACACCTAGTACACTTAAAAATGCAACAAAACCTGAGCCGACAGCTAGTCCTCCCGCCAAGCCAATTAGCATAACAAAAAGAACATTAATCGTCGTCAAGGCTTTTCATGCTTTCTTTATTTTCATTAATCGAAATATAATGATCTAAATCCATTTGGTAGTTGAACATTTCTACTTCTAGAGGGCTCGGTTCTTCATTAAGTCGCTTTTTAAAAAGATGATTAAAAAATAGAATCATACCTAATCCTAAACCAATAGAATATGGAATTTGAAAAATTAGTGGTTTAGTATCAACTTCACCAGTCATAATCGTATAAATACGAAGTTGAACACTTTGCATACTAACATCTTCATGGAAGTTCATAATCGTAAGCGCTGCTCCAAAAAACAATAAAAACCATACAATGATAAATAGTGGGTAAGAGATCTTTCTCTTTTTCATGATGACTTCGATAATGGCTTGCTGTGGCCCAATTGTCTGGATATCAATTCGTGGATTTTGTTTATAAATGAACTTAATTACTTTCATAACATCAATGACTACAATATTTTGATCACTTTCTTTAACCTGATAAATAGGGAGATTAGCCAATTGCTCATACAGATCCTCATGTACAATTAGTTGCGCAAGATCCTTTAATAAAACCGTTTCGTGCGGTCGAACTTGTACGCGATGGCGCAAGCGAATATAAGCTGTATAGTCCTCCATTTTGTTCCCTTCCCCATACTAGATTCTATTATCTATAGTATGAGTTAAGATTATCCCTTTCATGTTCACCAATAAATGGAAAGACCGTACGGATTAAATATCCATACGGTCTTTCATTTGCTGAAGTATTTTTTTCTCTAAACGCGATACTTGAACTTGCGAAATGCCCAGCCTTATTGCTACTTCTGACTGTGTTTGGTCCTTATAATAGCGCAAATAAACAATTAACCGCTCCCTACTATCTAATTCCCTTATCGCCTCTTTTAAAGCAATTTTATCGAACCATTTCCCCTCATTGCCATCATCAATTTGGTCAAGTAACGTGATGGGATCTCCATCGTTTTCATACACTGTTTCATGTATGGACGCAGGTGTCCGACTTGCTTCCTGGGCTAAAATGATGTCCTCTGATGGGATGTCAAGATAGTCTGAAAGCTCTGAAATGGTTGGGATTCTCCCTAATGTTTTTGACAACTCATCTTTTGCACGACGAATTTTATTACTCATTTCCTTTAATGAACGACTAACCTTCACCGTACCATCATCACGAATAAAACGCTGTATTTCTCCAATAATCATAGGCACAGCATACGTTGAAAATTTCACATCATAACTTAAATCAAATTTATCAACCGACTTTAATAAACCAATACAGCCGATTTGGAAGAGATCATCAGGTTCGTATCCTCGATTAAGAAAACGTTGAACAACAGACCAGACGAGGCGCATATTTTTTTGTACGATTAAATCACGTGCCTCCTGATCTCCAGCCTGACTTTTTTTAATAAGTTCCTTGACTTCATGATCCTTTAAAAATGTTTGGCTATTATCCGCTTTAACCTCCACATCCATAGCAAGACTCCCTTAATTGCATAGCATTTTATTTTTTGCTAAATGCTTTTTTAATCGGATCTCTGTGCCTTCTCCAAGTTGTGAGTTAATTTCAATTTCATCCATAAAATTTTCCATAATCGTAAAACCCATACCAGATCTTTCTAGTTCAGGTTTTGTTGTAAAAAGCGGTAATCGTGCTTCGTTAACATCAGAAATGCCTAATCCCTCATCTTTAATGGACATCTCGATATGCTCATCTTCGATTTTGACGGATATATAAATAATTCCGTTCGGATCTTGTTCGTAACCATGAATAATCGAGTTTGTAACTGCTTCTGATACAACCGTTTTTATTTCGGTAAGCTCATCCATTGTCGGATCAAGCTGGCTGATAAACGCAGCAACTGTCACACGAGCAAATGACTCATTTTGACTTAAAGCGCTAAATTTTAAATGCATTTCATTTTTCATCTTACGCAACCCCCAGTCTTTGCAAAGCATACTCTTCAGTCGGTTCTAGGCGAATTATTTTGAATAATCCCGACATATCAAATAGTCTTTGTACAGCTGGAGAGATTGCACAAACAACCATCTCACCATTTTGTTGTTTTATTTGCTTATATCTTCCAAGAATCACACCAAGTCCTGAACTGTCCATAAAGGTTAAATGCTCAAGATTCAAAACAATATGATGAATATCATACTCTTCAATGGCTTTCGTTGCTTGTTCTCTTAAAATATCAGCGGAATGATGATCAAGCTCTCCCATTAACCGAATGCAGAGAACATCACTTTTGACTTCTAAATCAATTGTTAGACTCACTATATTTAGCCTCCTTCGTTGAAATCCTACGATCACTGTTCAATGTGATTTCTTCTGGCCTTTATAGTGAATCAAATTCGCTGTTTCAATCAATATTTCCTTCTTACAGACAAAACTAGTGCCCATTCGCTAAAAATAGATCCATTCGACAAAAGGAATAATCTCCCCACCGGTGCCTGGCACCAGAGAAAGACACTTCATACATTTTGTCCTCGTGGGAAGGACAGTAGTTATTGCCCTGCTTTTGTAAACATCCCCATTGAACGTTTATACAGTATCCACCAGCTTGCTTTATTACTAGCCTCTTTTGCAATTAGAGGACTTACTACTAATGTTTTTCCGTCTTGCTTAAGTTTAAGAACACCAATTTTATCGCCTTTTTCTAATGGTGCTTTTACGTTTTTATCTAACATAACTGTTTGTTTAATCTTTTCAATACCTTCACCTTTTTTCGTTAAAAGGGAAATAGGCTCACTTGTTACTGCCTCGACTCTTTTCTTTTCTCCTTTACTAACGGCTACCTTCCCGAGTGTCACGTTTCGTTTGAATATTGGATGTGTTTTATATTGACTAAAGGCATAATCAAGCATTTTGGTAACTTCCGCATTACGCGCTTTAGATGTCGGGGCACCAAAAACGACAGCAATGACACGCATACCGTCCTTTTCTGCAGTCGCTGTTAAACAATACTTCGCTTCATTTGTAAAGCCTGTCTTTAGACCATCAACACCTGGATAAAAACGAACAAGGCGATTTGTATTAACAAGCCAGAATTTTTTATCAGTATTTTCACGAAGATATGACTCATATACGCTCGTAAACTTCGTAATATCTTCATATTTGAGGAGTTCCTTTGCCATCATAGCCATATCGTGCGCTGTACTGTAATCGCTCTTTCCTGGTAAACCAGTGGCTGATTTAAATTCGGTATTTTTTAGACCTAGTTCTTTTGCTTTTTTATTCATTAATTTGACGAATTCCTCTTCAGAGCCTGCAAGTCTTTCAGCCATGGCAACTGAAGCATCATTTCCTGAAGCAATTGCAATGCCTTCAAGCATTTGCTTCGTCGTCAGCTCTTCACCTGGCTCAAGGAATATTTGCGAGCCCCCCATGGAAGCTGCATATTCGCTTGTCCTTATTTTCTCATCCATTGATAGCTTCCCTTGATCAAGTGCTTCCATAATTAATAGCATTGTCATGACCTTCGTCATACTTGCTGGCGGAAGCTGTTCATGACTATTTTTTTCAAATAAAACCGTACCCGTATCACGTTCAATTAAAATGGCAGACTTTACATTTTTCACTAGTTCTACTCCCTCTTCCCTTGCAAATCCAGAAGGAACATAAACAATTGTTAATAATAACGACATTACTATTAAATAGATAATCCGTTTCATCACATAAACCTCCATTCTATATACATTCCATTTTTTCCATTTGTAGGGAATATATACAATGAATGAATGACATTCGTGAAAAATAGTAAAATAAGTTTTTTCATAGGCAAAACATAAAAAAACACCAGCGGATATTTTTTCCACTGGTGTTTTCCTTCTTATTCGATTACTCAGCAATTTGTTCATGTATAAGCTTAGGTGGCGTTACTTTTTCACTTGAAATCGAAATATTTTCATATAATTTTGTTTTTACGTCTTCTATATCTTCAAAATTACTATAAATCGTAACAAGTGATTCTTCTTTTTTCACTTCGTCTCCAATTTTCTTACGAAGAACAAGCCCTACAGCTAAGTCTATAACAGACTCCTTCGTTGCTCTACCTGCTCCAAGTAACATGGCAGCAGTGCCAATTTCATCCGCCACTATTTCAGATACGAAGCCATCCTCCTTTGCCTCAAGTTCGAATGTGTATTTTGCTTGAGGTAGATTTTCAGGATGATCAACAATGGATGCATCGCCACCTTGTGAAGCTAAAAAAGTTTTAAACGTTTCTAAAGCCTTGCCATTTTTCATGACTTCAACAAGCATTTCTCGAGCTTCTTCTAGTGAGTTCGCTTTTTTCCCTAGGTAAACCATATAACTTCCTAATGTCAAACATAGTTCTGTTAAGTCTTCAGGTCCTTCTCCCTTTAAGGTATCGATCGCTTCTTTTACCTCAAGAGCATTCCCAATCGCATATCCTAGAGGCTGGCTCATATCAGAAATAACTGCCATCGTATTTCTTCCTACATTATTCCCTATTCGAACCATTGCACCAGCTAATTCACGAGAATCATCAAGTGTTTTCATGAATGCGCCAGCACCTGTTTTTACATCAAGGACAATCGCATCTGCTCCCGCTGCTATCTTTTTACTCATAATAGATCCAGCGATAAGAGGAATACTATTAACAGTTGCTGTTACATCACGAAGGGCATAGAGCTTTTTATCAGCTGGAGTCAGATTTCCACTTTGACCGATCACAGCGAGTTTATTCTCATTGACCAGCTTGATAAATTCATCGTTATCAATTTCTACATGAAAGCCCTTGACAGCTTCAAGTTTGTCAATAGTCCCTCCAGTATGGCCAAGTCCTCTACCTGACATTTTCGCAACAGGAACACCTAATGCAGCAACCAATGGTCCTAATACTAAGGTAGTCGTATCACCCACTCCACCTGTTGAGTGTTTATCCACTTTAATTCCTTCGATTTTGCCTAAATCAATTTTGTCACCAGACTCAACCATCGCCATAGTTAAGTCTGCTCTTTCTTTCTCAGTCATTCCTTGAAAGAAAATCGCCATTAATAAAGCACTTGCTTGATAGTCTGGAATGGAGCCATCTGTATAACCTTTAGTAAAAAACTGTATTTCCTCTATAGATAGTTCTTTTCCGTCTCTTTTGTTCTCAATAATATCAACCATTCTCATTCAGATCACCCATCTCTTTCGTTTTGATTCTGATTAGAGCATTTATATGTTCATGAGAGATTTGGCTCCTATTTATTACTAAGTTCAGCAACCAAAACCATTATTTTCCGAAGAAAACAGCTTTACTTTTTTTAGTGAATCCATCCTGACACTAATAATTTTAGTTTAATTCAGACAAAAAGCTTTTACCGTACGCTGGCATTTTCACATTAAAGTTTTCAGCAACAGTTGCACCAATATCTGCAAAAGTTTCTCTAATTGGAAGTTCTTTTCCTTCTTTCATATCTTTTGCATACACTAGAAGTGGCACATATTCTCTCGTATGATCTGTTCCATAATGAACAGGATCATTTCCATGGTCCGCAGTAATAATTAATAAGTCTCCTTCTTGCATTTTTGCAAAAACTTCTGGAAGTCGGCTGTCGTATTCCTCAAGCGCCTTTCCATAACCTTCCGGATCACGTCTATGTCCGTACAATGCATCAAAATCAACTAAGTTTAAAAAGCTTAAACCTGTAAAGTCCATATCAAAGGTTTGGAGTAATTTATCCATGCCATCCATATTCGAAACAGTGCGAAGCGATTCAGTCACTCCTTCTCCGTCAAAAATATCTGAGATTTTCCCAATGGCAATGACATCAAATCCAGCATCCTTCAGTTCAGACATGACCGTACGATCAAATGGCTTTAGAGCATAATCATGACGATTAGATGTTCTTTGGAAGTTGCCAGGTTTACCAACAAACGGTCTTGCAATGACTCGCCCTACCATATATTTGTCATCAAGTGTTAGTTCACGAGCGATTTGACAAATTTTATATTGTTCCTCAATGGGAATAATTTCTTCGTGTGCTGCAATTTGGAGCACCGAATCTGCTGACGTGTAAACGATGAGCGCACCAGTTTTCATGTGCTCTTCTCCAAGTTCAACAATAATTTCAGTACCACTAGCAGGCTTGTTCCCAATAACTTTTCTACCAGTACGAGCTTCTAATTCTGAGATTAGTTCCGGCGGAAAACCTTCCGGGAATACTTGGAACGGAGTTTGAATGTTAAGTCCCATAATTTCCCAATGACCTGTCATTGTATCTTTTCCATTTGATGCTTCCTGCATTTTAGTGAAATAGGCTAAAGGTTTTTCAGACTTTTCAATTCCTTTAATCTCACGAATATTGCTAAGACCTAACTTACCCATATTCGGCATCTTAAGGCCATTCATTTTTTCAGCAATATGTCCAAGTGTATCTGCCCCTCTATCACCAAACTTTTCTGCATCTGGGGCTTCCCCAATTCCTACTGAATCCATTACAACAACAAAAATCCTTTTATAAGCGTTTAAAGCCATATGGTCTCCTCCTACTACCTACTATTTAAAACGATTACATTTGAATACATTTAATTTTTTTGAATCCATTTAAGGTCTATTACTATTTTTACTACAATAAAAATAGATTACCCTTAATGAAAAAATTTAACACGTGAATTTCATTTTCAAAGTCAGAAGTCTGACATCTTTATTTTACAAAAGAAGAAAATAAAATGAAAGAAAAATCCCCTTTTTATTAACCCTTAGTTTGTCTAATTAAGCACGTGGGTGGAACTGACTATATACATCTTTTAATCTTGTATTTGTTACATGGGTATAAATTTGGGTTGTTGAAATGTCGGCATGCCCTAGCATCTCCTGAACTGCACGTAAATCAGCACCATTCTCAAGTAAGTGAGTCGCAAAAGAATGTCTTAACGTATGGGGTGTCAAGTCTTTTTCGATACCGGCCTCGTTAGCTAACCGCTTTAGAATTTTCCAGAATCCCTGTCTTGTCAACCTTTTTCCATGATGATTAAGAAATAAGGCATCATCCTTATACTTTTTTGAAACAAATTGATGTCTGCCCTCTTGCAAATATTGTTCAAGTACTTTTGTTGCCGTTTTTCCAATTGGGATGATTCTTTCCTTATTTCCTTTCCCAATACATCTAACAAATCCCATCGTTAAATGAACATTCCCAATGTCTAATCCGATTAATTCACTTACTCGAATTCCTGTCGCATATAGTAGCTCTAACATCGCTTTATCACGAAGCCCATAATGATCACGGCCTTTAGGGGAATCTAAAAGAGTTTCGACTTCTTTCATATTTAAAACTTTTGGTAGCGTCCTTTCTAACTGTGGAGATTCAATATGTACAGAGGGGTCATGTTCCGCCCTCTTTTCACGTAATAGAAATTGATGAAAAGCTCTAATTGAAGCAACATGTCTTGCCAAGGTTTTTGTTGATTTACCCTGTTCTTTTAAATGCCCTAGAAAATGAATAATATTAACGCGTTGAACATCATTTAGTGTAATGATTTTTTCAATCGTCTTTAAATATTTTAGGTAACTTTTTAAATCGCGTTCATAAGAAATAACCGTGTTTTTGGCTAATCCTTTTTCTACGATTAAAAAATGGATAAAATCTTTCAGTTCGTCCTCCATTTAACACTACTCCCCATTAAAATAAAAAAGAATCAACCGATCCAGCCAGCTTGATAAATCAGCCTCATTCCCACTTGCAAATACCTTTACTGCGCTACCTTCTGGCTCATCATAACGGTGATAATTCTGATATTCTTCATTTAACAACATGATACCATAATAAAAAAGGATTGTGCATCCAGTGAAGATCACGAATACTTTTATTGTTTGGATTACAAGCTTTACCCTTGATTTCATTATTTAACTATCCCCCAAAGAATCTTAATAGTAAAAGATATGCCATTTAGGACAAGAATTATACCTAGACACCAGTGAATACTCATTATGAATAAGGTTGAAAAATAAAAATGCATCTCTGATGAGACTGCATTTTTTTGATCCACATAATTTATGGGATAGATAAATTCCAAACCTTGTATAAAAATGACTTATTTCGCAATAATAATTAACTATTCATTGTCTAAAAAGTTAATACCAATTAGCTAACTAAAAATATTCAATTTAGTGGAGGCTCTCATGAAATACATAATTGCAATTCTTGGCCTAATAGTTGTCATCGCATTAGCATTTCTCGTTAGTAATGGTCGCGGAAAAATCAAATATAAACCAATTGTGTTAATGATAATCGTTCAATTGATCTTATCTTATTTACTGCTCAATACTAAATTTGGCTACATAATCATTCAAGCTATTGCCACTGTATTCGACAAATTGCTCGAGTATGCGATGGGCGGGATATCATTTGTTTTTGCTGGAATGGCAAATGAAGGAGAATCTCCATTCTTTCTTACCGTTCTGTTACCAATTGTATTCATATCGTTGTTGATTGGGATATTACAATACTTTAAGATCCTTCCTTTTATTATGACATGGATTGGATTCTTATTAAGTAAAATTAACGGGATGGGTAAGTTGGAATCGTATAATGCGGTCGCTTCTGCCGTCGTAGGACAATCCGAAGTGTTCATTACAGTGAAGAAGCAATTAGACCAACTACCAGCTCATCGATTATACACTTTATGTGCCTCAGCCATGTCAACTGTTTCAATGTCCATTGTCGGTGCATATATGACCATGATTGAACCTAGATATGTCGTTACTGCTATTATTCTGAATTTATTCGGAGGGTTTATCATTGCATCGATTATCAATCCGTATACCGTGGAAAAAGAAGAAGATATTTTAAATGTCAACGAAGAAGAGAAACAATCATTTTTTGAAATGCTTGCTGAATATATAATGGATGGCTTCAAAGTTGCCATTATTGTTGCGGCAATGCTTATTGGCTTTGTTGCCTTAATGACTGCCATTAATAGCGTTTTTGATTTAGCATTCGGCATTACTTTTCAAGAAATACTTGGTTATCTCTTCGCACCAATTGCATTTATTATGGGGATTCCTGCTCATGAACTTGTAACGGCTGGAGGATTAATGGCCACTAAACTTGTTACTAATGAATTTGTTGCCATGGGTCAGTTATCTGAAATTGCTGCAACATTAAGCGCCCGAACAGTTGGAATTATCTCCGTTTTCCTTGTTTCTTTTGCCAATTTTTCATCCATTGGAATCATCGCTGGTGCGGTAAAAGGGTTAAACGAGCGTCAAGGAAATACAGTTGCGCGCTTCGGTTTAAAACTTTTGTATGGTGCAACCCTTGTAAGCGTTCTTTCAGCGGTAATCGTTAGTTTCATTCTATAAGGTATTTACATACCGTGAGCAAATTATTAAGAAAAAGGAGCTGTCCGATAAGTGCCTGGCTCTCACCTCACAACACAATATATTGAGTAGCCTTAATTGCTTTTTATCTATATAAAGTGTCGGTGGTGCCAGGCTCTTTGTTTTCGGACAGCTCCTTTTTTTCTAAATGAAAATCGTTCATAGGATCCTACTGCCCGATAAAATTAATAAAAAAACCTTTTCTACTAAATAGAAAAGGTTTAGGATTTATTGTTGATTGATTTCTTCATTGTCTTCTGTTTTATCATGGCAACGATGGCAAATTCCATGAAAAGTTAGCCGATGGTCTTTAATTTGAAAATTCCATCTCCGCTCAACAATTTCTTCCACATCTTCTAATAAATCTTCTTGTATTTCATCAACTGCTCCACATTCAATGCAAACTAAATGATGGTGAAAATGTGCCGCTCCTTCTTGACGAAGATCATAACGAGAAACACCGTCACCGAAATTAATTTTATCGACAATTTTTAGTTCAGTAAGTAATTCCAATGTTCTATAAACAGTTGCCAAGCCTATCTCAGGCGATTTTTCTTTAACTAGGAGGTAGACATCTTCTGCACTTAAATGATCCTCTTCATGCTCTAACAAAACGCGGACGGTAGCTTCACGCTGAGGTGTCAGCTTATAGCTAGATGAATGTAACTGTTTTTTTATTCTATCAATTCTGCTTTCCATTCTGAAGTTCCTCCTCGCCACTAACATTCTCATTATAACAGAAAAAGGGATAGAATCAAACTAAAATTATTATAAACAAGAACTGATATTAAATATTAAAAGATATTAACTTTAAAATAATATTAATTATAAAAAAACGGATAACAATGCTGTTTATCCGTCTCTACTCAAAACTTTTACTAATATTTAATAAATCTCATTTTATGATTGTAGAGAGTGAATAACTGATTTCATTAATACAGGTGAGATGAAGGCTTCTATCCCAGCAGCAGCACAAACAAACAAGATCGCAAGTACAAACGTTATCATATATCTTCCAAACAAGGGCATCATTGGCTGCCCAATTCTTTTCATGAACTGTCTACTAATCATCTTTAATGAAAAAGAGACTGATAATGTAGCAGCAATAATAAATATTGGAATGATAATGAGATTTTGCGGTAATACAGAAACGAACGATAGGAAAAAACCATCCCATCCCATCTGATTGACTAAAAAACCTACAGTAAACCCAATAACCATTCCCTTTATAAATAAAATAATTAGTATAACTGGTAAACCGATAACTGAAATGCCTAAAAGCCACATAAGACCAATATATTTCATGTTATGAAAAAAGCTTTGCTTAAAGAGATCACTAGCCACCGCAACATTGTCATCTGAGACTTGGCCAAAAAATTGCGATAGATAATAAAACAAATCCTCTTTTTGTGAAAAGCTTAAACTATTTACGATAATAGCTCCAAAAATAACACCCATTAGAAATAATACAATGACAAATAAGTAAATTGAGGAATGCTCGCGGAAATGGTTTGCGACGACGTCCTGGTACATTTTTTTTCTCATTGCTATCCTCCCTATCTAACTTCACAAATTCCGTTACTAAATTGTATGCTTGTCCTTAGTACATATGCCTAGTGTTTCTTATCCATTTTCAAAATAGTATTGATCTCCTATTACACTTCCACTATAATATTATGAATTTCACTAAATTTTATTATTAATTGTTTACCTTAGATAAGGAGGTTTTTAAAATGAATCCTATTTTACTAGAGTTTCCAGAAAAAATTGAAACAGAAAGACTTTATTTACGTGTATGCCGACCAGGTGATGGAAAAATCGTTTATGATGCCATTCAAGCCTCTATTGAGAAGTTAAAAAAATGGCTTCCCTTCGCTAATAAAACGCAAACAGAAGACGAAACTGAAATTAATATAAGAAAATCACATGCTCAGTTTTTAACGCGAGAGGATATTCGAATTCTTATCTTCCGTAAAGAAGATGATGTCCTTATTGGTTCTACTGGTCTACATCGGATTGATTGGGATGTTCGGAGATTTGAAATTGGCTATTGGTGCGACTCACGCTACCAGAAAAAAGGTTATATGATTGAAGCTGTTGAACGGTTAGTTGAGTTCACTTTTGCCGATCTACAAGCAAACCGCGTTGAAATTCGCTGTGAGACTGAAAACCTGAGCAGCCGAAGAATTCCAGAAAAGCTCGGCTTCACTCTTGAAGGAGTATTGAAAAAAAACTATTTAAGTGCTGATGGGAAAGAGCTTAGAGATACTTGTGTATTTGCAAAGGTAAAGGAATAAATAAATTGTATTATTATGGATATTTTTATATAATAGGAAAAATACATTAAATTCAATGAAGAAGAGAGTAGTTATGGCATAGGCTTTAGCGAATTAGGGATGGTGGGAGCCTAATAGCTTATCCATAATGAAACGCACTTCTGAGAAGCAGCCTGAAATTAAAAGTAGGGTGTGGTCGGAGCAATTCCGTTATCAAGGCTAAAGCTGGCTTAATTGTGGCCAAAAAGAGTGGTACCGCGGGTAATCTCGTCTCTAGTTTGAGACGGGATTTTTTTATTTTTTATCGAAAGGATGGATTACGCAAATGAACGAATTCGTAAAAGTCTTTGCCGGAAAAATTGCTTCATCAATTAATAGTGAGTTTAGTCCGATTGAAATTGAAAAATTAATTGAGAAACCAAAGCATGACCATAAAGGTGATATTGCTTTCCCCTGTTTTATCCTTGCAAAGCAATTAAAAAGCTCTCCCATAAATATTGCTAAGGATTTATCTACAAAAATTCTACATCCATTGTTTGAAAGAGTTGTTGCTGATGGACCGTATGTAAATGTTTTTTTCAACAAACAAACAGTCAGCAAAATGATTATGGAAGAAATTTCAGAGAAAAAATCAAGCTATGGGTCACACTCCTTCGGTGAAGGACAAAGAATTGTGATTGATTATTCCTCTCCAAATATCGCCAAGCCCTTCTCAATGGGACATTTACGTTCAACGGTTATTGGGCATTCATTAGCAAACATCGTGGAAAAATGCGGATATGAAGCAGTGAGAATTAATCATCTTGGAGATTGGGGCACCCAATTCGGGAAGTTAATTGTCGCCTATAAGCGGTGGGGAAAGGTTGAAAAAATAAAAGAAAATTCAATCAAAGAATTATTAAATTTATATGTAAAATTCCATTCGGAAGCAGAAGCTATCGCAGAGCTTGAGGATGAAGCGAGACTATGGTTTAAAAAACTGGAGGATGGTGATATAGAGGCAGCTCAACTTTGGCAATGGTTTCGCGATGAGTCGCTTAAAGAGTTCTCCAAAATCTATCATTTATTAAATATACACTTTGATTCCTTTCATGGAGAAGCATTTTATAACGACAAAATGGAGAAGACAATTGATATTCTTAGAGAAAAAAACCTACTTAAAACATCGGTAGGAGCTGAGGTAGTTGAACTAGAAGAATATGACCTTCCTCCGTGTTTAATAAAAAAATCTGATGGCGCTACCCTTTATGCAACAAGGGATTTAACTGCGGCCATGTATCGGTATGAACATTATCAATTTGACAAGTCTATATACGTTGTTGGACACGAACAAAGCTTACATTTTAAACAAGTATTTCTAGTACTAAAGAAGCTTGGTTACCAATGGGCTACTTGTTTAGAGCATGTTCCTTTTGGTTTTATCATGAAAGACGGAAAGAAAATGTCAACAAGAAAAGGAAGAGTCGTTTTATTAGATGAAGTTTTAAAGGACGCCATTCAATTAGCTAAAAAGAATATTGAAGAAAAAAATCCAACACTCGCACATAAAGAGGATATAGCCAAAGAAGTTGGGGTTGGTGCCGTGATATTTCACGACTTAAAAAACGAAAGGCAGAATAATATCGAATTTTCTCTTGAGGAGATGTTAAAGTTTGAGGGAAATACAGGGCCCTATATTCAATATACACATGCAAGGGCAAGTTCGATCTTAAGAAGAGCAGATCAACGTATCGATTTCGAACAGATAACTGGATTAAATGATCCGAATAGTTGGTTAGTGATTAAGCTGCTCATGGAATTTCCAAATATAATTGAAAGAAGCTTTATGTTAAATGAACCTTCTCAAATCGCAAAATATTTAATTGAGCTTGCTCAAGAATTTAATAAATTCTATTCAAATGTGAAAATTTTATCTGATGATGATGGAAAAATGATAGAGAAATTAGCATTAGTGGAATGTGTAACGATTACTTTGAAAGAAGGTTTGCGACTTCTAGGAATAAACACACCTAGCGAAATGTAGAATTAAGAGGTTTTCTAAACCTTACTACGCGATGGGTATTCCAGAAAATATACTTAAACGAAAAAGGATAGAAGCTTTTCAGTTTGGGAATAAGCTCTATCCTTTTCTTTTGACAATGTATTTTTGTTTTCTTTACCTATTCCGCAATCTTTCCGTACTTTCCCCCACCGCCAGCTGTTAAGCTCAGTTTGCCTTCTCTTGCTTTTACGATTAATTCTGCTGTTTTAGCCGGAATGATATCAGCTAGCTTTTCAAATGGAACTTGATGCAAAATGGCCATTTCAGTTCCAAAATGATTTAATAGCTTTTCAAGCATTTTTGGGCCAAGACCTGGAATAAATTCTAAAGGAACTTGATGAATATATAGGGGGCGATTTGCTGGTGAGGAGCTTGCTGTTTTTAACTCAGCAATTCTATCTGCAACCCCTTTTACAAACTTGTTACTCCCGCAATGACCGCATATTAGACAATTCAGTTCAGCTGGCTCAAAGCAATCTGCACAAGTCGTTCCATGATATTTTCCGAGCAATGGATCAAGCCCATAATTTGCCTTTATTTTTCGTCCGTCAATTCCTCTTAATGCTTTCTTTAATTCAAGAAAAGTTGGTTCCTTCAATGAAAAAACCTGATATTCCCTTGCGATTTTTTTCAGCGAATGAGCGTCCGAATTTGTGATATATGTATAATTATGAAGCTCTTGAATTTGATCGGCCATGAAAGTATCTGAGCTTAAACCAAGTTCAATCGCATCAATTTGCTCTTTATTAAACACTTCTGTCAGTGATTGTTTAACTCCCTTTCCATATAAGCTTTTAAAAGGAGTAAAAACATGGGCAGGAATAAATAAACCGTTTAGTTCCTTTACTTTTTGTTGCAATGCCAGACCTGTTGCATAAATTCTTTGCGAACTAAGGTTTACATTCTTCAAATGTTTAGAAAGCCAGTTGGAAAAATCCTTCATTTCACTTAAACCAGGGAAAAAATTGAGTACATGTATTGGTCCGTGGCAGGACTCATCATAAATTTCAATTTCAGAACCAGGGATAATGGTTAAATCTCCATACATTAGCCCACCATCTCGATGTTGAATCACATCGCCAGTCCCCATTAATTGCTCCATTTCCAGAATAACCTCTGGAGAATGACAATCAATTATCCCAATTATATTCAAGCCTTTTTCATTGCGAGCGTGTTCAATAATATTCGTAAATGTCAGCGACTTCGCCCCGGTAATTTTTACAGGCTTCCCTGTCATTGTTCTTCCGATATGAATATGTAGATCTGTGTAATAATCATGCATCATCTAAAATCCAACGCCTTTTTCCATTGCAAATACGAGACGGCATATGCCGTTTTTGCATCATGTATTTTCTGTTCATTAATTAGTTCTTCTGCTTCTTCAAGCGTCAATTCAAGTACATTTAGGAATTCGTCTTCATCCATTGATGCGGGATCTTCCTTCTTGCTTAACCCTTCTGCCATATAGAGATGAATTAGTTCGTCCGCAAATCCCGGGGAAGTATAAAATGAAATAAGCTTTTTCAATTCACGACACTCATATCCCGTCTCTTCCTCAAGTTCCCTTTTCGCACAAACTTCTGGATCTTCGCCAGGCTCTAGCTTTCCTGCTGGGATTTCGACAATTGTTTTTTCAAGTGCTTTTCGATATTGTTCAACCATAACGAGTTTATTGTCATCAGTTAATGCCAACACTGCTACTGCCCCAGGATGCTTAACGATTTCACGTTTCGCGATATTTCCATTTGGTAATTCGACATCTTCTACTTGGAGACTAATTACTTTTCCGTTGAAAATTTTGTCTATCATTATCGTCTTTTCTTCTAAACGAGACATTATATGGGACACTCCCGCTCTATTTCGAAATTGTTCACCCATCCATATTAGCATACTTTTATTAGGGTTGTGAAAAACACATAAAGGTATTTTGTTAGTCAAAATAATATGATTTAATTGTTCAATAATTGATAATTTCGTTAAACTATAGAGATAAGAATGATTGGGAGGGTACTTATGAAAAAAAGACAATTAGGTAATTCAGTTCTATATGTTAGTGAGCTTGGACTTGGCTGCATGTCTCTTGGTACTGATGAAAAAAATGTACAGAAAATTATTGAAGTTGCATTAGATGAAGGCATTAATTATTTTGATACAGCAGATTTATATGATTTCGGGGAAAATGAAAAGCTTGTTGGCACAGCATTAAAAAATGTGAGGGAACAAGTGATTATTGCAACTAAAGGTGGTAACCGCTGGAATGAAAGTCATGATGGCTGGATCTGGGACCCATCAAAAAAACACATCAAAGAAGCGGTAAAAGCCAGTTTAAAACGACTTGGCATTGACTACATCGATTTATATCAGCTTCATGGTGGGACAATTGAGGATCCTATTGAAGAGACCATTGAAGCATTTGAGGAGTTAAAAGCAGAAGGATTTATCCGAT
This sequence comes from Bacillota bacterium, assembly GCA_023387295.1. Classification (GTDB taxonomy): domain Bacteria; phylum Bacillota; class Bacilli; order Bacillales; family Cytobacillaceae; genus Cytobacillus. The sequence continues at coordinate 31,963 of JAEWIG010000413.1, forward strand.
ATTACGGAATTTCTTCGATCCGTCCAAATGTGGTCAGGACATTTGTTGAAAAATCAAATATTGTTTCTGTTATGCTGCAATATAGTATGTTAGACCGTCGACCAGAAGAAGAGATATTACCTTTGTTAAAGGAAAACGGGATCGGTGTTGTTACGAGAGGTCCGCTTGCAAAAGGGCTATTAAGTGAAAAAATGCTCGAGAAAGCGACAGATAATGGCTATTTAGATTATACATTTGAAGAGTTAAAAGAATTGCTTCCTGTATTGAGAGAAAAACTATCTAATGAACGCTCAATGACTGAAATTGCGTTGCAATATAACTTAGCTAATCCTGCTGTATCCTCGGTTATTGCTGGTGCGAGTAGTATTGAGCAACTTCGAGAAAACGTAAAAGCTATCCGTACGACGCCACTTTCTGATGAAGAGCTTGCCATCATTAAGGTCATTACTAAAATGAATATGTATGATCAGCATCGATGATTGAGCTTTTTTCATAAAAGCTAGCTAAGCATGAGGATCGAGCAAATAATTTGAGAATCGTGCATATATCTGAATTATCGTGCTTATAATTTCAAAATCGTGCAAATATCGGATTTACCGCGCATATAATTATAAAATCATGCAAATATCGGATTTACCGCGCATATAATTATAAAATCGTGCAAATCTCTAATTTATCGTGCATATCCCATATTTTTTGGGGTCCATATCAGCATAAGGTCGAAAAATAATAAAGGGCCGTCTACATACAGACAGCCCTTTAAGTATTTTATAAAGATTTTATTTAAATTCTTTCCAATTAAGCTCGCTTTCGCCTAGCAATTCTTCAAAGCTTTTATTTTTTTCACGTAATCTTCTTTCTTCTCGCTTGCGCAGCTCTTCCTCTTCTTTTTGTTTATCTTCTACCGCTTTTAGTTCTTGTTTTTTCCCTTTTAATTGCTCCATAATATCTTGGTTTAATAAATCCCCAAGTGTCATTGGCTTATCATCTTTATTTATTTGAGATGGTTGTCTTTTCTTTTTCATCATAATCGCCTCATGAACTCTTTTTTGTCATCTATTATAGCATAAGAATAGATTAATTTTATATTCAAGAGGTTCAATTCAATAAGCATCTGTTAAAATATTTTCATCTATTTGTAGCCCAGCTTCTGTCGATTGGACGATATCCTCAATCGTATATCCTTTCGCAACCTCTACTAGCTTAAAACCGGATTCTGTTACATCAATCACAGCTCTTTCAGTAATGATCCGGTGAACAACAGCTTTCCCTGTCAAAGGAAGGGTGCATTGCTTGAGAATTTTCGACTCGCCACTTTTATTCGTATGGTCCATAATGACAATGATTTTTCCCGCTCCATGAACGAGATCCATCGCACCGCCCATTCCCTTAATCATTTTTCCAGGGATCATCCAGTTTGCGAGGTCGCCATTTTCGGATACTTCCATTCCACCAAGGATAGCGATATCCACATGCCCTCCGCGAATCATGGCAAAGGATTCGGCACTATCGAAATAAGCAGCACCCGAAATAGCCGTAACCGTTTCTTTTCCTGCATTGATTAAATCTGGATCTACTTCTTTTTCAGTAGGATATGGACCGATACCAAGTAAGCCATTTTCAGACTGTAACACAACTTGTTTGTCTGGCGAAATATAGTTGGCTACGAGTGTCGGCATGCCAATTCCAAGATTCACATAAAAACCATTTTCAATTTCTTTTTCAGCACGTCTGGCAATTTTCTCACGAACCGCTCCTTTATCAATGCTCAATGACTACATCTCCTTTCTTATTTGTTATTTCGTTATCGTCATTCTTTCAATACGCTTTTCTTGTTTTCCTTCTATTAATACTTGCACATAAATGCTTGGTGTATGAATATAGTTTGGATCGAGCTCACCAATCTCACAAAGTGTTTCCACTTCTGCTATCGTCACCTTTCCAGCAGCTGCTATCATCGGATTAAAGTTTCTCGCTGTTTTATGATAGACAAGGTTCCCCATCTTATCGCCTTTCCAAGCTCTTACGATACTAAAATCAGCCTGCAATGCTTCTTCAAGTAAATATTCTTTTCCGTTAAAAATCTTTATTTCTTTTCCTTCAGCGATTGGTGTACCAACACCTGCTGGCGTATAAAATGCCGGAATGCCCGCTCCACCAGCACGGATTTTTTCTGCCAATGTCCCTTGCGGCAAGAGTTCCACTTCAATTTCTCCAGAGAGAACCTGTCTCTCAAACTCTTTATTTTCTCCGACATAGGAGCCTACCATTTTCTTAATTTGTTTGTTTTTTAACAGCAATCCGAGACCCCAATCATCAATGCCGCAGTTATTCGAAATGACCGTTAAATCCTTTACCCCTTTTTCCACTAAAGCAAGAATGAGATTTTCTGGTATTCCACAAAGCCCGAAGCCGCCAACCATCAACGTAGCACTATCTTGAATATCCTTTACTGCTTCATTAAAGGAAGTAACAATTTTTTTCACACCCATCTCTCCTCTCATTCTTTTCCCTACTTAAGAGTGTAGGAAATATTTATATAGAGCTAAGCTAATTCAACAACCGTTGCAACCCCTTGCCCACCACCAATACAAAGGGTTGCAAGCCCTGTTTTTGCCTGACGTTTTTGCATTTCATGAATTAAGGTGACAAGAATTCTGGCTCCACTTGCACCTATTGGATGACCTAAGGCAATCGCTCCGCCATTCACATTTAAAATCTCTTTATTAAATTGAAGCTCACGATCAACAGCAAGTGATTGCGCTGCAAATGCTTCATTCGCCTCAATTAATTGAATATCGTCCATCGACATCGACGCTTTTTTTAGTGCTTTTTTCACCGCTTTAACTGGACCTATCCCCATAATGCTAGGGTCAACTCCTGCACTTGCATTCGCTTTGATCGTTACAAGTGGTTGAATGTTCAGCTCCTCTGCCTTTTCTTTGCTCATAACAATAAGGACAGCAGCACCATCGTTAATGCCTGATGCGTTTCCAGCTGTTACGCTACCGTCCTTTTTAAATGCTGGACGGAGTGTTGATAGCTTCTCAACCGTTGTTCCTTTCTTCGGATATTCATCCGTCTCAAAAATAATCGGTTCGCCTTTTCTTTGCGGAATTTCAACAGGGACAATCTCATCCTTAAAGCTTCCTGCTTCAATGGCTTGAACCGCTTTTGCCTGACTGTTAGCCGAAAATTCATCTTGCTCTTCTCTCGTTAATTCGTATTTATCGCAAAGGTTTTCAGCCGTAATTCCCATATGATAATCATTGAATGCACACCATAAACCATCTGCAATCATCGTATCAATGAGCTGCTGGTTCCCCATTTTAAAACCGTTCCGAGCATTTTTTAATATGTAGGGTGCTTGACTCATATTTTCCATACCACCTGCAACAATAACGTCTGCATCGCCTGCTAATATCGCCTGCGTTGCCAAGTGAACAGCTTTCAGTCCCGAACCGCATACTTTATTAATCGTCATTGCGGAAACGCTTTCAGGAATGCCCGCCTTTAATGCAGCTTGACGTGCAGGATTCTGTCCTAGACCAGCTTGCAATACATTTCCTAAAATAACTTCGTCCACCTGTTCAGGTTTAACCCCTGCTTTTTTAAGTGCACCTTTAATCGCCACCGCACCTAGTTCTGGTGCTGAGACATCCTTTAAACTACCGTTGAAATTCCCAATCGCTGTTCGAACGGCACTTACAATGACTACTTCTGTTTGCTTCATCCCATTCATCCCTCCACTCATTTTCCTAACTAATATTTTCGAGAATTAATGAAAAAAACCTTTAATTTTGTCAAAATTTCTATTATTCTTGCATTTAAGATTTTAATACAACTAAAATATAGATAACACTAACAAAGTCCGTCAAATAATAAAGTTCCTCTTAAAAACTATGAGATTGGAGAAGAAAACATGACGCTGCCATTACCAGAGAAAGTTACGATAATTGAAGTTGGTCCACGTGATGGATTGCAAAACGAAAAGGCCTTCGTCCCTACCGATATTAAAAAGAAATTTATCGCTAGCTTAATCGAAGCTGGATTAACGGAATTAGAAATAACCTCTTTTGTTTCACCAAAGTGGGTGCCACAAATGGCTGATGCGGCGGAAATTGCGGCAGATTGTATTAATGAGGAAACACGAAATATTATACTAGCACCTAATCGAATAGGGATCGACAAAGTGTATATGACCGATTGCAAGGCAGTTGCTGTATTCGTTGGTGTCAGCAACACCTTTAACAAAAAAAATATCAATAAATCAACATCAGAAAGCATGAATGAATTAGTCCCAATTATTGCTGAATTAAAGAAAAAAAACTATTTTATTCGTGCTTGTATTTCTACTGCCTTTTATTGCCCATATGAAGGGAAAATCAAGCTTGAGGATACAATGAGCCTGTGTAAACAATTTGTCCAGGCTGGGGTTGATGAACTAAGTGTTGCTGATACGATTGGAATGGCTGATCCACATGAATCCTATAATATGTTTAGGCGTTTAAAGTCCGAATTTCCTACTACTTTACTGACAGCACACTTTCATGATACAAGAAACCTTGCTCTTACTAATATTTTTGCTGCTTTACAAGCTGGAATTACTAGGTTTGATACATCTGCTGGAGGACTTGGCGGGTGTCCATTTGCTCCTGGAGCTGCAGGAAATGCTGCTACAGAAGATGTTGTCTATATGTTAGAACGAATGGGGATTAAAACGAATGTTCATCTAGGAAAGCTTATCGAAGCGATTGAGATCGTCAAGCCAAATTTAACTCGTCCAATCGAAAGCAATTATTATCGACTACATCATTTAAAGCATGAATAAATTTATTCCCTGCAACTCATCCTAACAAATGAAGTGTATGTTGAAGGGAGAATCATCCATGAGTCAAAAGCGTGATAAAGGTTATAGCCAAAAGGGAAAACCAAATAGCGATACTGTTAGTCAAACAATAGCTGCTGAAGAATTAGAAAAAGCCATTCATCCGACAAAGCGGCAAAATTCTAAGCAATGAGCCACTCATTAGTGAGTGGCTTTTCTCATATTATAAATCCAGAAACAAATTTCGTTTCATGTTTTATTTTCCTTTAAAATGGAGAAATTATGAGGAGAATGTTTTTACTGGAGGAGATAAAAATGAAAAGACTTCTTCGTTTAACACGCTATTTTATTTCTTTCCTGCTCTTTTTAACATCGATTGGTATTTATTTTACAAATAAACTGATGTATATGAAAAAAAAGGATGAGGACTTTATTATTAAGCGTGAAAAAGAAGCGAAGCGCTACAATCCAATCGAGTTTGAAAGCTTACCGAAGGAAGAAGTGCTCATTTCTTCACCCTTTGGCTACCATTTAAAAACAGTTGTTGTTGAGCCCCATCAAAATAAACGCTTTGTTATTATTTCTCACGGGGTAACAGAGAATAAAATCAATTCCATTAAATATATGAACCTTTTTCTGAAACGAGGATTTAATGCTGTTATTTATGACCATCGAAGGCATGGTGAATCAGGTGGGAAAACGACGAGCTTCGGCCATTATGAAAAGTTCGATCTTCAGGTAGTTGTTAATTGGTTAAAAAACACAAAAGGTCCTGATATCCTAATTGGTATCCACGGCGAATCGATGGGGGCGGCAACAATGTTGCTCTATGCAGGGATGCTTGAAGATGGAGCTAATTTTTATATTGCAGACTGTCCATTTTCTGATTTTAAGGAGCAACTTGCTCATCTTTTAAAGAAGGGTACGAAGCTAGCACCAAAAGTTATTATCCCCGTTTCCGATTTAGTTTTACGAGTACGGCAAAAATATTCCATTAAAGATGTCTCTCCTATTTCTGTTATTGAAAATATTAAAAATCCTATCCTTTTCATCCACAGCCAAATGGATGACTTTATTTTACCGACCATGTCTGAGGCATTATATGAACGGAAAACGGGACCGAAAAAGCTTTTTATTGCTGCAAACGGGGTCCATGCTCAATCATTGAATGAAAATAAAGATGACTATGAAAAGGTAATTGATGAATTTCTCAATGAGTATGTATTTTCAAACCGTACGATGGTAAACGGGATGAGCAGTAGCTCCTAATCAGGCCTGCCCATCCCAGCTCCTTCATTTTCTATTCCCCTCGCGTTCTTGTAGTCACCTACTTTTATATAATAGCGTCCACTTTCTTGTTTAATAATTTGAGCGCTATCAACTCGCTCTTGCTCTCCAAACACTTCTACTCGATAAATTTTCTTATTTTCAATCTTTCCATAAATGACAGGCAACCGATTTTGGATACGACCATTGCGATCATAATCATAAAATACATCTGTATAAACTGTTAGTTCTTCATTTTCTTCATGCTCCCAATGATTATGACCAGCATTTTCCCAACCATTCTGATCATTCCCTTTTAAAAAGGCAACTGTCACTGCATCAAATGTTCCACGTTTATCCTTCTGCTCTGTTACATATAAAATAATAATGCCATCCTTCACCTTTTCTTCATGAAGAACCTCCTTTACATTAAATGGAATATCCTTCTCAATCACCTTACTCATTGGTTCTGCTGTACATGCCGATAACAAAAAAGTCGCCGTCATCATCATCGCTGTTATTTTCTTTCTCACGCTGTTCCCTCCGCTTTACTAACATCTTTATCATTAAATGTTCGTAAAGCGGGAATCATGCGTATTTTTTCACAAATTCAATATTAATTTAGAAATGTCTTCGCCAAGTTGATTAATCTTTCAATTTCTTCACTTTCTATGAAATTCTCTTCACTCCATGAAGTTAAAATCTTGATTAAATACTTCTTTGACTCATCCTCTTTTACAAAATAAATTTGATGGTACTCTTTATCATACAAAAAATCAAATCCATCTTTATTTATTTGAGTGTATTTTGATAGATTTTCTGTTGTAGACAACTTCTCTTTAACAGGTTCTATGATGATATGATTACTTTCCCAATCTTCAATATTATTACTCTTACTTTCATAATGAAGGGTTAAATGTGACAATTCAGAAGTTAAATCTCCTTCCCTTGTCATGTACTCTATGTTTTTTTCCTTTGCTTCCTTATACATTTCCTCCGCTAATTTTATCGAATCCCTTTCTCTAGGAATCTCGTAGTATAAAGTACCTGATTGAAGCACTAGTTTATTTTGTAACTCATCCTTTAAATGAAAAAATTCCTTAATATCATTCGGTATTTCCGTTACACTTTCTATCTCTTTTCCTTTGTAAATCATTGTCAATGCTGAGATTCCAATTTTCTCATATGCATCTACTGCTAAGAAATACGTAAACTTTCCATAAGGAGTATCCTGTCTAACCTCTTCCATTACACTTCTATATTTCGCCATTACCTCATCATATGTATGATGCGGTAATGCTTCTTCATCCGTCATTTCATTCATCTCAAAAATTTGATTTCCATCCGCGTTAAAAAACTTCCATCCTGTAAAGTGTATTGCCGCCGCAGCAATAGACACTGAAACAAAAATCGTCAAAATAGCCGTAATAAATGATGCCCGTAAAAATATTGGTGCTTTTTTCTGTTTTCTCATGTTATCTGCTACATACTCTTTCGTTTGAATTTCGGGTACTGTTTGCATCTTCAATCTCTGCTCAAATTCTTCAAATGATTTAATCTTCTCCTTCATTCTCTACTCTCCCTTCGATTATTTTTTTGACTTTCAGCTTTACTCGTTCAAATCGCTTCCTTGCGGTTGGTATTGAAATTGTAAGGATTGTCGCTATTTCTGCAAAATCCTTATCTTCTTTAATACGAAGAACGATGAGCGCTCTTTCCTTTGCTGTGAGCTTAGATAGTATGTAATCCAATTCGAAGTCTTCAAGCTGCTGTTCATATTGGATATTTTCGCGAGGTCGATTTTTCTCGGTAAAAGGTATAAATTCTATTAATGCCTTTCTCCTCACTTTATTTATGCAATGGTTATAAGCAATTTTATAAAGCCAAGCACTATGATTCTCGATTTCTCTGATTTTATTACTCTCATAGGCCTTCAAAAAAACTTCTTGCACCGCTTCTTCCGCATCATGAGCGTTTCTTAGAATGTTATAGCAATAGACATAAATTTGCCGATGGTATTCGGCAAGTAATTCCTCTACGCTAATCTCATTCATTTCCTGAAGACTATATTCTAGTTTGTTCGAATACACGCCCTCTTCACCCCCTCTATTAAGTATGACAAACAACGGCTACATAGTGTGACAATTATTTCCGTATAAAAAAATAGGCACTGATCCTTTAAAGATTAGCGCCCTCATGTTCATTCATTTGTTCTCTTTTTTCTACTTCGTTCGATCGTAAAAATTCATCCGTGGATTTAAATATTCATTTGGACTTTTTAATTGAAAGCAGTTAGCCTTCTCAGAAAAATCGATCGTCAGCTTTTCATCGAAAAAGACTTCCTGCGATTTTTCGATATAAATACTACCTGAGTTCGATTTTACTTCTTGGTCATTTTCTTCTAACTCATTTACAAACCAAAGTGCAGCTACTCCGTTCACGCCACAACCACAGCCATCAATATCATAAATAAGCTTTAAATAGCCATTTTTACCCGTCGTAAGTTTATTTATTTTTTCTGCTGCTAATTCTGTAATCGTAATGTTCATGATTGATTACATCCTTTCCATCAACTTAAAATAATATTAACATATCATGCTTCTTCTCTCCTTTTTTATTATCTTACTTACCAAAGTTGCTTTTTTATATTTTTCCGTTTAACATCAATTTTGAATGTGACAATTTTGTGAAGGAGTGATGATAGATGTCAAAAGTGACAATTAAAGTGAATGATAACGGTTCTTATCGGATTACAGGTGATGTTGAATTAGTAGATACCGAGGGAAACAAGTTCGAAACAAAGCCAAGCTTCTCGCTTTGCCGTTGCGGCATGTCTTCGAAGGCACCATTTTGCGACGGAACACATAAAGGGAAATTC
>JAEWIG010000123.1 GCA_023387295.1 Bacillota bacterium
TGCTCTTTTCATTATTGTTTTTATATGTGTTAGCCGTGATAAAAACAGTGAAAATAAAGGCTTTAGTCATGATTGGTTGGATAGGCATGCAAGTATTTTTACTCATGGTTGATTCCGCAGTTTATCATCAATTGTTAGTCTCAATCCCATGGTATTTATACGGTGCGATTATTATTTTGTCAGCTTATTTTTACGTGAAAAAGATAAAAGAGTACATGCTCTTAAATAAAAGGAGTGGAGTAAACGGATTATGTTAATGGTGAATGGAGTTAGTAAAAAATTTCGCGATTTTTCAGTTCTAGAAGACATTCATCTTGAGTTTTCTAACGGTGTTTATGGTTTACTTGCCCCTAATGGTGCAGGAAAAACAACTTTAATCAAAATGCTCACAACGTTATTACACCCAACAAAAGGAGAAATCCTTTATAAGGGCCAAAACATCTCTTATATGGGGGAAAAATATCGAGAATTAATCGGGTATTTACCGCAGGAGTTTGGCTACTACAAAAACTATAACCCTTATGAATACTTACAATACTTAGCAGCGATAAAAGGAATTTCAAAGCAGGATGCGAAGGAGAAAATTCCTCAGTTACTTAAGCTTGTTGCATTAGAAGACGCCATGAAAAAGAAGATGGGAAAATTTTCGGGAGGGATGATTCAACGTGTTGGGATTGCACAAGCGATGCTTAATGATCCGAAAATCCTGATTCTTGATGAACCTACAGCAGGATTAGACCCGAAGGAACGAGTTCGTTTTCGAAATCTTTTATCTGATTTGGCTAGGGACCGTATCGTCATCCTATCGACGCATATTGTTTCGGATGTAGAATCAATCGCCAATGAAATTATCATGATTAAAGATAAAAGAGTGTTGTATAAAGACAGTATTCAATCAATTTGTCAGCAGCTAGAGGGACAGGTTTTTGAAACGGTCATGGATTTTGAAGATGTTCAGCTATTTCGAAAAAGCCACTTGTCCCTTTCAGAAAGACAGGAAAATGGGAGGATGAACATTCGTTTTATTGCCAAAGAAGGAGCGAACCCCAATTGGAAGCAAGTGAAACCAACCTTGGAGGATGTATTTCTATATCAATATCAAGATGAAGTAGCGGGAGAAACAGAATGAGAATTCTTCTGTTTGAAATCAAAAAAGCCATTCTCTCGCCTGTCATTCTATCACTCTTCGTTGTTTTCACTGCTTTTAATTTATTTTTAATATATGAGAATGCTTATATTAAAGAGGATTTGCAGAAGGTAAACCAAATTGCCAGTAAGTATGGAACGGAAATAAACGATGACATGCTTAAAAACATGCAGAGTGATTACGAAGCAAAGCTAGAAAAAGTAAACGAGTTGACGAGTTCGGTTGTGTCAAAGACGTATCTAAGCATGTCGGAGTTATTCGCTGATCGGTCATTTTATCTACCAGAAAAATTTTCAGAGAAAGAATTAGATTTTTTTAGTGAGACAGGTTTATTAGAGTTTTACTTCTTTTCTAGCATGGAAATTGATGAAAGTTTTCTAGCTATTGATCCGATTCAAATTGCCGAACAAGAGATGAGAATGTATGGAATTAGTGGAGAAGCGGCAGAGTTTATTAGAAACCAATATGACAAAATAACAGAACGGTATCAAATGGTATTAAGAAACAAAGAGTATAAGCATGTATTCCCAGCGCAAAGCGTGTGGAATACGCACTTGCTGTTATTTAAAACAATGTTTAGAGCAATATTACTTGAAGGCGTTATCCTAACCGTTCTTGTTACGGCTTATATCATGAATTTTGAGTTTGATCGAGGGACTCATTTACTCGCTTACAGTTCGAAAAGAGGAAGAAACTTATGGCTAGATAAGTTTGGGGCTGCGTTAATCACCAATATATCATCGATGATTATTCTGGTGGTGATTAGCTTGGCGGCTTATTTCAGTGTGTTCTCTTATCGTGAATTTTGGGGAGTTCCGATTAGCAGCTTTTTTAATGCAGGGAATGAATGGTTCATGTCATGGTGGAACTTATCCTTTGTAGAGTACTTGGCTGCTGTTGTGGTACTTAGCCTTTTATTAATCATTCTTTTTACATTCATGACGGCTATTATTACGAGATGGGTGCGTAATAGCTATCTAGTATTTTTTATCTTCCTTTGTTTGTTTGGCGTGATTTTTGCCAATCAAGCGATTTTTCCGAGTAGTAGTATTTTGTTTTTGTTTGGGTACTTTACTCCAGTTAATCTCGTCTTAAATTCATTTAGTTGGTTTATGCAAAGAGCTTTGACATTAACCGCTTATTTTGAAGTTATCACGGTTACGGTATGGTTTGTTGTGTTACTTCTAGGTGTTATGTACAGCTTAAGAAGTTTTCGAAAAAGTGATTTAACATAGGCTAAATATCTGAATTGAACAGGATGGATAAAAAATAATCGTTAGTGCCTGCTGTCAACCTTGTTATGTAAAAATGTCGTCGGCTTCATCTCTCTGCGCTTACGATTACTTCGTACATCGAGGCTTGTTCAATGAAACCGACGACGATTTTATTTACACATAAAATGGCCCAATTAAAAAGCCAAATCAAATCTGATTAGTATAGTGAAAAGGAGAAGAATAGATTGCGAATCATTCTACAAGAAATGAAGAAGATTTTTCGTCCTGTTATGCTGCTACTTTTCGTCATTATCAACTGCTTAATGTATTATTTGTTTATCGATTTTGACATCTCTGTTTTCCCAAATGGTCGGCCAGCAACAGATTTATATAACATTGGGACTGAAATGGTTGAAAAATATGGCTATGAGCTAGATGAAGCTGAGTTTGAAGAATTCAAATCTGTGCTACAGCAGGAAATAAAAAAGGCTGATGAATATATTCAGTCGGATCGAGAATTTGCTGAACTAGGGATTACTACTTATAAGCAGTATATAGAAGCGAGAAACAAAGCTTACGGTCATGTTATAAAAGAAAATTCCGCAATTGAAAATCTCTCTTCAAGAATCATGTTTGAAGAAGGCGTTGACCTTTTTTGGGAGATACCAAATAGGGAGCAAATTATTGAGGATATGGAAAATGTGGATGAATACTATGGTTATTCAATAATCTATGACGAGCCTACTGAAAAGCAGGAACAAAGGATTCAGGAAGTTATCAATTCTGGAACAGTCAATGCAATTTTCCCTGATTATCCGGTTGGGGGTAACTTTCGATCAATCAGTAAATCGATTGCGATGACGATTGTAGTAAGTGTGTTATTTATGATTTCACCGATTTTTATTAGAGATTATAAAAATAATATGATTGGATTGCAGTATACATCGAAAATTGGAAGAGATTTATTTAAGAAAAAGCTTGCTGCAGGAATGATTTCGGCCTTTATGATTACGACAGTTTTGCTGATTGTCTACTACTGCTTGTATTCAACAAACGATATTGGCATGTTTCTTGATAGCGGAATTAATTCGTTTATGGGAAGGCTGTATTGGTATGATCTGAGTTTTCTTCAGTTAATTTTTGTGACGATCTTATTTACGTATGTCTTAACCTTATCCATCGCATTGCTTGCGATGTTCGTCTCAAGTATTTGTAAAAATTATATTTCCGTCATCGGTATTCTATTGCCAATTTTTGTGGCGATACTTTATCTAGTTATCCAGAGAAATATGCCAACTGTAGGATTTCATATTGGCCGCTCCCAATTAGAATTATGGGTCACGTATAGTATTGTTATCATTCTCCCGATCATTGCTATGTTTGGGAAAATGAAGATAGTGAAGAAGCGGGATGTGTTGGATTGAGGAATATAAGCGTTATTGATAGGCTCTGTTTGTAAGGATTGGTGCTATTTGCTTAATAAAAAGGAGACAGCTTTTTACTGTCTCCGTTATTTATAAGCCTAATTTTCTTTCGGCAAACATCTTAATCATAGTAGGATCAGCATGTGAGAAGAATTGGCTTTCACCAATGTTTAAGGTTGCGATAGCTACTTTGTCTTCATCATTTAAGAAAAAGTCAAAGACATCTAAATTTTCTGCCATTCGTTCTGGTTTTGTCGTTTTTGCTAAGACAACAATATCTTGTTCTACGAGCCATCGTATAATGACTTGTGCAACTGACTTATTATATTTCTTAGCTATTTTAATAAGAATTTCATTTTCGAATATACCATTTTTGCCCTCTGCAAATGGTGCCCATGCTTCAGGACAAATTCCTTCTGCTTTTAGGGCTTCAATAGTTTGTGTTTGTTGGTTGAATGGGTTAATTTCAATCTGGTTGATAGCTGGTGTCACTTGATTAAAAACTGCTAAATCAACTGCACGGTCCACTGTAAAATTTGAAACACCAATTGCACGGATTTTCCCTTCTCTTTGAAGCTCTTCCATTGCGCGCCATGCACCATAAACATCATTATAAGGCTGGTGTATAAGTAATAAGTCCACATAATTTAAGCCAAGACGCTCAAGTGAACCTTGGAAAGAATTCATTACGCCATCATAGGATACATTTTCAATCCAAATCTTTGTAGTAATAAATAATTCTTCGCGAGCAATCCCGGAATTTTTAATTCCTAAGCCGACTTCTGTTTCATTCATATAAGATTGTGCGGTATCAATGTGACGATAACCAGCTTTGATAGCATTAATTACTGCTTGTTCTGTTTCTTCAGGAGGAATTTGAAATACTCCAAAACCTAAAATTGGAACTTCTACACCATTATTGAATTGTACAGTTTTCATTCATTCTGCCTCCTTAATAGATAGTTACATGGTTACTCTAAACTATGGAGTTTACTTTATAGCAAGATATTTACTTCCTATTTTTAAAATGCTTCATTTCCCATAATTTTTCTGCATTCTCTTTTGTCAGTTCACCACTCTTGAACTTAGCCAAATGGTCGTCATACGTTTCAATCTTATATTGTAAAAGGGCACGTGCTTTTTCCATTTCCTTAATATTTTTTTCAATTTGTTCTAATTGCTCTAATAATATTTGTTTTTGTGCATCAGCCACATTTTGGGTTTCACTATTCTTGGCAAGTGTGGCAAATTCAATCAACAACTCAATAGATAATCCTGCTGCACGAAGACTCTTGGCAAGAAAAATCCAATTTAAATCATTAGTTTGATAATTCCGATACCCATTTTTATCACGTGTAACTGGTGGTATCACACCAACACGTTCGTAGTAACGAAGAGTGTCGACCGATAGGTTAAACAACTCTGCAACCTGCTTACTGTTCATAATAGTTTACTCTCCTAACTTTTTTGTTCGTCTTACTCTCCTTACTAAACAAAAGAGGAATACAAGTCTTTGAATTTTAGCAACAAACATCCCGTCTTAATTATACTTCTTGCATTGCTTTTTCCGCTAACCTGCACCGATCGTATTATAAGGAAGTGAATTCAAAAGCAAAAATATATACGAAAAGAGCCTTTTGAAAAAACGTTTTTTATGTATTTTTTTATATAAATAGCGAATCCTTTAATAAAACAATAGGGAAGGATTGAGCATTTTGAAAAAACAAGAGAAGATGAATGAACAATTAAAGCAAGAGAAACAGGACGAAAAACAGCTGATCAAGGAATTTTCCAATCCTGATATCGTACCACCTGTTCCACAGCCAAAGGATTTCGAGGATATTGAGTATTAAGCTAATTAAATAGTGTAACATTGAATGCCTGTTGGATATGTAGGTGGAATGACAGTCTATTATTAGATTGTTTTTACACTGCTATCCAGCAGGTTTTTTATAAAACTAAATCGTCGTCAGTTTCATTGAACAAGCCTTGATTCGAAGTAATCACCAGCGCAGAGAAATGAAGCTGACGACATTTACATTCTGGGTAATTTGTAGATGCTTATTATTGTGTTTGCGAATTTAGAAGATAAGTTTGAGTTATTTATTACTTGTTATTAGTATCAGGTATTAAAAACTAGTTCCATTTTTAAAATAATTATTTTACAATGAAGGGAGTAAATAATTAGATAGATAAACAATTTGTTGGGGGATAAGGTATGTTATATCATTTATTTTGCAATATTTTACTCGTATTGATTAAGCTTTTTAATTTATTAAAGGTTAAGGGGAAAGAAAATCTTCCTAGTGAACGACGGTATGTTGTGACTTGCTCACATAAAGGATGGGTGGACGTCATCATGCTAGCAATTGCGATGTATCCGGTACCTGTTCATTACATGGCCAAAAAGGAACTGTTTGAGGGTAGAATGAAAAACAAATTCTTTCAATCGATTAAAGCTTTTCCGGTAAATCGAGAAAACCCAGGTCCAAGC
>JAEWIG010000127.1 GCA_023387295.1 Bacillota bacterium
CCAAAAGACACTGGAGTTAGATGGATGTCATATTTAAATAGCTAAAAACTACTAAGTTTGCGGTTATTAGCTGCCAAAGAATGAGACAGAATAACCGGGGGATTGCAATGAAGGAATTGTTTCAAAAGTACATAGAAAAGACAAAAGAATATTGGACAAACCGACCAAAAAAGCAAAAAATTATCCTTGTTGGTTCCGTATTTCTGTTTCTAATTATTGTTGTAGCATCGACCTTTTTTGCAACGAGAACAACGATGGTACCTCTTTATAGTGATTTGTCGCCTACTGAAACAGGGTCAATAAAGGAAAACTTAGACGGAAGAGGCATTAAGTCAGAAATTGCAAATGATGGAACAACAATTAAAGTACCTGAAGAAATGCGGGAGACGTTATTAGTTGAACTCTCTTCAGAAGGTCTTCCGAAATCGGGTGGTATTGATTATTCATTCTTTAGCCAAAATGCTGGCATTGGAATGACAGAAAATGAATTTAACGTATTAAAACTCGATGCGATGCAATCAGAAGTAGCGAACTTAATAAAGCGCATTGAAGGTGTTAAAGATGCAAAAGTTAACATCACTCTTCCTGAAAAAGGAATTTTTGTTACTGATTCAGATGGAGAAGCGTCTGCAGCCATAATCATTAATACAAAACCAGGCTATAAATTTGAAGAAGCACAAATACAGGCGATTTATCATCTAGTGTCAAAAAGTATACCGAACCTACCTACTGATAATATCGTCCTTCAGAACCAAAACCTTGAGTATTTAGATTTAAAAAATGAAAATAATTCTTCACCAAGCTCAACTTTTGCTGCTCAGCATGAAATAAAGAAACAAATTGAACGTGATGTTCAACGTCAAGTTCAAGGGATGCTGGGTACATTAATGGGAAGAGATAAGGTAGTCGTTTCCGTTTCAGCCGACATTGATTTCACGCAGGAAAATAGAGAAGAGAATTTGGTCACTCCGGTTGACGAAGAGAATATGGAAGGAATCATTATTAGCTCCCAAAAAATTTCCGAAACGTTTACTGGAAATGCAGATCAAGCTGGGGGAATCCCTCAAGGTGAGGATCCTGCTGATGCCCTTGGATCAAGTTACTTAGAAGGTAATGGTGCAAATGGTGATTACGAGAAAATTGAAGAAACAATTAATAATGAAGTAAATAAAATTCGGAAAGAAATTGTAGAGAGTCCATATAAAATTCGTGATTTGGGCATTCAAGTAATGGTTGAACCACCTGTTGCTGACGACCCTAATTCACTTCCGCAAGAAAGTGTAGATGATATTACGAAAATTCTTGGAACAATTATTCGAACAACAATTGATAAAAAAGTTGGAGCAGAAGAATTATCTGAGGAAGAGATAAATAATAAAATCGCTGTTTCTGTTCAACCGTTCAATGGAAAAATAGACTTTGAGAGTGATGTTAAGCCAGTCTTACCATTATGGGCTTATATTGTTGGCGGTATTCTGTTAGTAATCATTATTATTCTTGTTTTCCTATTTATAAGAGCGAGACGGAAGCAGAAGCAAGAAGAAGAAGAAAACGCAGCACTTGAAGAATTTATCAATGTACCAGACGTTAATGAAGAACATGAAACAGAAAGTACAATGCGTAAGAAACAACTTGAAAAAATGGCGAAAGACAAACCAGAAGACTTTGCGAAGCTGTTACGCACATGGATTTCTGAGGATTAGGAGGGAAGCTTAATGGCGAAAAAAGATCAAAAAGAACTAACTGGTAAACAAAAAGCGGCCATTCTTCTTATTTCTCTCGGTCCAGATGTAGCATCTTCTGTTTATAAACATCTAAGTGAAGAGGAAATCGAAAAGCTTACTCTAGAAATTTCGAGTGTGAAAAAGGTTGACTCTTTTGCAAAGGAAGAAGTACTAGAGGAATTTCATAATATTGCATTAGCTCAAGATTATATTTCTCAAGGCGGTATCGGGTATGCGAAAACTGTCCTTGAGAAAGCATTAGGAAATGAGCAAGCTTCTATTATTATTAACAGGCTTACATCTTCTTTACAGGTAAGACCGTTTGACTTTGCTAGAAAAGCGGATCCAACTCAGATCCTGAATTTTATTCAAAACGAGCATCCACAAACGATATCATTAATCTTATCCTATTTAGATGCTTCTCAAGCTGGACAAATATTGTCTGAACTGCCACAGGAAATGCAGGCAGATATAGCCAGAAGAATTGCGGTAATGGATAGTACAGCTCCTGAAATCATTAATGAGGTAGAACAAATACTTGAGAGAAAGCTCTCAGCTACCGTTACGCATGATTATACGCAAACAGGTGGTATCGAAGCGGTGGTTGATGTTCTAAATGGAGTTGACCGTTCAACAGAGAGAACGATTCTCGATGCTTTAGAAATTCAAGATCCTGAACTTGCTGAGGAAATTAAGAAGAGAATGTTCGTATTCGAAGACATTGTTACACTTGATAATCGCGCTATTCAACGTGTTATTCGTGATTGTGAAAATGAAGATCTTATGCTTTCACTTAAGGTGTCTAGTGATGAAGTAAAAGAAATCATCTTTAAAAATATGTCTAGCCGCATGTCAGAAACATTTAGGGATGAAATGGAATTTATGGGTCCAGTTAGACTCCGTGATGTTGAGGAAGCTCAGTCAAGAATTGTAGCAATCATCCGTCGTCTTGAGGAGGCAGGAGAGATTGTCGTTGCTCGTGGCGGAGGAGATGATATCATTGTCTAAGGTCATCAAATCACAATGGACTGAAACAATGAAGAGTGAAAAAAAAATAATCTCTATCAAACTTTTTGAACAGCCTAAATTGGAAGAAGAGGTAGAGGTTTCGAACGTACCTGAGATTGATGTACAAGCTGCAGTTCAGGAAGCACAGCAACAAGCAAAGGAAATCATTAATCATGCTAAACAGGAAGCAGATTTACTTCACCAACATATGGAAGAGCAAAGGCAGGCTTTTGCGATTGAAAAAGACCGAATAGCCAACCAGGCTCGTGAGGAAGGTTTTTCAGCAGGTTTACACGAAGGTCGTGAAAAAGGATACCTAGAGTACAGTGCTATCATTCAGTCAGCTAAAAGTGTTGTTGATTCTGCTAAACATGATTACCGAATGCATATAGATTCATCCGAAAGAGAAATTCTCGAACTAGGGTTAAAGGTAGCTGAGAAAATCCTTGGGGTAAAAATAACTAATAATGAGGAGGAATTCCTCTCCATTGTTAAGCGGGCTTTAAAAGAAGCAAGGGATAACCAAGAGGTTCAGCTTCATGTTCATCCGAATCATTATGACTTCTTACTTGCAAATAAGGAAGAGCTAATTATGCTTTTCCCAAAAGAAGTGAATTTCTATATTTATCCGAATGACGAGTTATCAGAGTCAGGATGTTTAATAGAATCTGAGAGTGGAAGAATTGATGCTAGTGTTGATAGTCAGCTAGAAGAAATTAAGCGTAAGCTTATTGAGTTGCTGGAGGGTGAGTAGGAATGAAACTTACCGATGTGATTGAACAAATCGACCAACTTGATTCATTTAAACGTTACGGCCGTGTGAAAAGAGTAGTTGGATTAATGATTGAATCGCAAGGACCGGAAAGCTCAATTGGCGATGTTTGTTATATCCATGTTGGTAATAAGCGCAAGCGAATCATCCAAGCAGAAGTGGTCGGTTTTAAAAATGAAGATGTTATTTTAATGCCATATACAACAATCAATGATATATCACCAGGAAGCTTAGTTGAGGCTTCATTAAAGCCATTAGAGATAAAAGTAGGCTCGCAGCTCATCGGTTCTGTCATTGACTCAGTAGGTCAACCACTCGATGGATCGCCATTGCCGAAAGGTCTAAAATCAGTACCAACGGAACAAGCACCACCAAATCCGTTGCAAAGACCACCAATCTCAGCTGCAATTGAAGTAGGCGTTCGTTTAATTGATAGTCTATTAACGGTTGGGAATGGTCAACGAGTTGGGATTTTTGCAGGTAGTGGTGTTGGTAAAAGTACTTTACTCGGTATGATTGCCCGTAATACTACGGCTGATTTAAATGTCATTGCTCTAATAGGTGAACGTGGACGTGAGGTAAGAGAGTTTATAGAACGTGATTTAGGTCCTGAAGGATTAAGTAGATCAATTGTCATTGTTGCAACTTCTGATCAACCAGCGCTAATGAGAATAAAAGGTGCATATACGGCAACTGCCATTGCCGAATATTTCCGTGATAAAGGTATGAACGTCATGTTAATGATGG
>JAEWIG010000134.1 GCA_023387295.1 Bacillota bacterium
TTTTACAACATCATAAGGCCAATCATTCATACCTGTTTTTAGGTTGTAAATATTGGTAAAGCCATTGTTTATTAAAATTTGTGCTGCTTGGCTAGAGCGGTTTCCGCTACGACATACTAATAAATATGATTTATCTTTATCAAGTTCAGAAATACGTGACTCAAGCTCTTGAAGTGGTAAAAGAGAAGCATTTGGAATATGACCCTCTGCATACTCCTCTAGCGTTCGGACATCTATGACTTCTACTTTTTTTTCATCAATTAACTTTTTTGCAGCACTAGTATCTATATCCTCATATGAAGCTTTACTTGAACATGCAGTAAGTGCAAGTAAGAAAGTAAGTGTAAGCAATAGTAAAAGATTCTTTTTCATCATTATCTCCCCTGTTGAAAATTTATTGATTAGAAAAAAATGGATTAATAAATCTATTATAATGGATCGCCCTAGGATAATAAATTTTTCCGCTCAATAAAAAATGGTATCCAAAAGTTATGAGAAACTTCTGGATACCATTTTAGTAAGTTTTGTTACATGAGCGGTTTAATTAAACTGTTTTTGTGCTCTCAGTTGTCGTTTTGCTCAATTCTTTCACGGTTTCTGCTTCATCTTCCATCAAGCCTTTAGTGGATGACTTGAATTCTCTAAGTGTTTGTCCTACTGCGCGTCCTAATTCTGGAAGCTTTTTAGGTCCAAAAATAATCAGTGCTAGGACAAGAATAATAATTAAACCAGGGATTCCAATGTTAGATATCATGGATTTCTCTCCTTTTTATCAATTGAATAGACTATATGTCTATTTAAACTAACTAATATTGTATGACTACAATAATAAACCTCGGTGGACAATATGGATATGCTAATAGTCACATGTAGTAATTTATTTTTTTCCATATGAATGGAGCTTCACTTTTTCAATCAAAGGATTGTTGTGATTCAATATAATCTAACACCATTTTTACATTACTTTCTTGACCGAAGAGAGTTGAATATTTATAGGGAGACTTTTCATAGTCATCTCTACAAATCATAGGTAGGTTTGCAAGCTGCCGATAATTATCGCGTACACTATTATCTGCATCAGTCGAAATTTTTATTATGCTAATGTCTCTTTCGAATTCGTCGTAAATTTGATGAATTTCTTCGTTTGTTGGTTTTTCTGGGAGAGAGTGCAGATTTTCATATAAATTTTGATAAGGTATTTGAATTGCTTGTAAATATTCTTCATAGGTTACAACACCTTCTGAATCGTTCCATAAAAAAATAACGACGAAACTAGCAATGGATAACCCGAGTCCTGCGATGATTATTTTGCTAAGTTTATTAAGATTAAGAATGTATTTCATTCGTCTCTCATTCCTCATCAAATAGTAGATTTCTATTGTACGTTACATAGTAGTCGTGTAAATGAAATCATAATTAAGAAAATTATATAATGTAAAAATCGATTATGCGTAGGAACCTTCCAACGAATTTATGAATCTTTTTACTTTATTTTACGATTTTGCCCAAAGTTTCATAATGTGTTCATGTATGTTTGCGTATATACGTATATTTTTATTTATACTATCTTTATTAATGTAAAAATGACTATGAAAAAGGATAATGGACATGAACAATATGGCACTAAAAAAACAGCTGGCAATTATATTTATTGTCGTTACAATTCTCCCAATTAGTATCCTTGGAATTTTTCATAGTATTGAAATGACCGATTTTATAAACCAATCCTCAAAAAATCAGAAGTATGCGACTCAACGCCTCGCTGAATCCGTTGAAACGTATGTAAATTTTCATGTAAATTATATTGAATCCATTAGTTATAATATCTCACAATCGCAAAATATGAGTATCGACTATATGACGATGCTTTTAAAAGGCGGAAAAATAAAACTCCCTGGTTTTATCGAATTATATGTAGGAAATAGCGAGGGCAAGATTACTGCTTCCTATCCAAGGGATAGCCAGGAGGGAGAGTTTGTATTAGGTGAAGATATTAGCAATCGAGATCATTTTAAAGAAATAAAGGCTACAGAACGTACAGTCGTTACGCCTATTCTTTTAGGCAGGCATTCGGAAAAGCCGCTTATTATGATAGCAGCGCCTATTTTACACGAAAGTCATTTTCAGGGTTATGTTCTTGGAACATTGGATTTAACAGCACTAAAGAAAATCATTATCGACTATGATTACGGAACTGGCGCTTATCCAGTTGTGGAAGACCAAGATCATAAAGTCATTTATCATCCCGTTCTACCGTTAATTAGTAAAAATTATGAATTGAAAAACCTTAAGCAGCAATATCATTTTGAAGACCGCTTGCTTGGTGATGGTGAGTTCTATTCAACTGTCAATCATCGTTATGAATATTTAAGCTATGAAATGATCCCATCACTGAATTGGGTTGTATATGTTTCGCAGCCGACTTCTATTAAAACGGAAAGTATTCGTAATGCGATGATTCTCCTAGGAATTGTATTAGTTGTAACCATCTTATTTGTCTTATATTTATCGAGATTATTAGCTCAGAGAATGCTAGAGCCGATTAATGTTCTAATTGAATACTCTGCAGCCATTGAACGAAAATCATTTTCTTTAGAGAATTTTGATAGAATCCAAATGACGAACGCGGCAAAAGAATTTAATTTACTATTAAACCGCTTTTACGAAATGGGGAAGAATGTTTTTCGAAACCGTGAGGAGCTAATTCAGCTTAACCTTGATTTAGAAAGAAGAATTGCGGAACGAACGGAAGGTTTAGTAAAGGATATAACAAAGGAAAAGGAAATTGATCGTTTGAAAAACCAACTAATTTCTTTTACCTCTCATGAGTTTAAAACGCCAATAACCACATTAAGTGGAAGTATTGAAACGTTGATGAGAAAAGATATCGAATGGGAAGAGGATTTTAAAGATGAAATTCTGCTAGGTATGAAGGATGATGTTCAACGATTAGAGCAGCTTACGAGTGATTGGATTGATATAGTCAAAATAGATTCTAACGCTCTAGTGCTTATTAATGAACAGATGAGGATCGGTTCCTTTATCGAGGGCGTCATTCAAGGTTTAAAAAAACCTCCATATACTGAAGGGAAGATTATTTTTAAACGCAGTGACGCATCTGAACATATATTGGCTTTTGATATAAAAAGAGTTGAACAAGTGATAAGGAATATTATTACGAACGCAATTCGTTACAGCAAAGGTAACCCGACAATTTTTATTAGGGTGTATGAGGATAAAGAGCGTATTTATATTGATTTCAAGGATAATGGAATTGGAATAGCAGAAGAACATATTCCGAAGATATTTGATAAGTTTTACCATGTTGATGCCACGCGTACAAGAAAAACTGGTGGTACAGGTCTTGGCTTGGCCATTTGCAAGGGGATTATAGAAGCCCATGGTTGGGAAATCAAAGTAGTAAGTCAATTAAATAAAGGTAGTACCTTTACCATTGTCATACCTAAAAATGAGCAGGTGAAATAAATCATGAAGTTAAAAATAATGATTGTGGATGATGAGCCAAAAATATTAAGACTTGTTTCGGCGAATCTGCGGTCGCAAAATTACGAAGTTTTCACCTATACAAACGGATATGAAATGCTAGAAGAATATGATCGCATTATGCCGGATTTAATTCTCCTGGATATTTTAATGCCGGAAATTGACGGATTTGAAGTACTTGAATCTCTACGTTCCTTTACGAATGTTCCAATTATAATGTTGTCAGCTTGTCATGATGCAGCTGACAAAGTAACAGCATTGGATTTAGGCTCTGACGATTATATGACGAAACCATTTACATTAGATGAGCTTTATGCTCGCATTCGTGCAGTATTAAGGAGAACAGGAAACCAGTCACAACCAACTGTGATTAGCACCTCGAAAAAAATAAAAAACTTAGAAATCGATTTTCAAAAAAGGCGAATCTTTGTTAACGAAAAGGAGACTGACGTTTCCAATACAGAATATAAGCTATTCGCCTATCTATCTAGTAATCAAGGGAAAGTCATCACTCATGAAGAATTGCTAACCCAAATATGGGGCCAGGAATATCGTAACGATATTGATTATTTAAGGGTTACGATTGCAAGGCTAAGGCAAAAGTTAAGAAAGTCGAATGGGGATAATAAAATAGAATATATCGTAACGTATCCAGGTGTTGGATATATGATTGATTAAGGGCATCTCCGAATGGAGATGCTTTTTTTTTTTGGTAAAACAAAATCGTTGTTGGATTCATTGAGCAAGCCTCGATGTTAACGAAGTAATCGCAGGAACAATTCGTACTTTAATTGTTCCGAAGGAGCTCCCGCTTTTCGGATTGTGACAGCTTCTTGACTGTTATGTTTTTGTAATTTCTTTATTAGGAGTTGTTATGAGGCTGTAAGGAGTAATTTATTATGATAAATACATATAGCAAATTGTGAAAAAATTCACAAAGAGGAGTGTCGAGAATGAGGGAAGAAAAAACGACTCGTCTTGAATTATTAAAGCAGGGAGCGGCTGTTTGTGTTGCATTGGCAGCTGGAGGATTAATTCCGATAAATGCATTAGGAAAGGAAAAAACAGCTAAAGACTCGCCAAGTAGTTTTAAATATGACGAAATATTCGATGTTATCGTTGTTGGAAGCGGTTTGTCTGGGGCTGTTGCCGCCATTACGGCAGCTGAAAAAGGAAATAAGGTTTTAATGGTTGAGAAAACGGACTTCCTAGGGGGAAGTTCAATCAATCAAGATTTCCATCTTGCTTGTCTAGAAAGCAAGGAACAAAAACAAAAAGGTATAGAAGACAGCCAAGAAATAATGTTGAAGGATATCAACAAAATTGCTGAGAACTATGGAAATTCAGCGTTAGTATCGAAGATGGTCAAAAATAGTTCTGAATTTTACTCCTTGTTGGAAAAGATGGGGGTGAAATTTGAACAGCTTAAGGATGTTAGAGGTCATTCTGTTCCTCGGACATTATGGTTAAGCGACGGTGGCAAGCAAGTCATTGAAAAATTACATGCTTATTTAAATGGAAAATGCACCATTCGCAAACAAGTAAAAGTGGATGAAGTTTTACTTAATGATGATAGTCGTGCTGTTGGTGTGAAGGTTCGCGAACAATATGTGTGTTCAAAGGATCACGATGATGATCGATTAAATAAAACCGGGATTGAGAAGATTTACGGAGCTAAAAAAGCAGTAATTTTGGCGAATGGTGGATATTCTTTCGACAAGGCATTTATTTCTGGAGAAGCAATATACTTTGGTAGCCTATCGGAAATGTCTACTTCTGCTCATCCTGGAGCGACAGCTGGTTTGTTGAAATCGATGATTTTAAAAGGAGCACACCCTGTTAATACAGCCTTATACCATTTCTCTTATCCATTATATGAACGCGATTTCTATTATGGATTAATGGTTGATGCAACCGGAGAAAGATTAGCTGATGAGGGCAATCCAAATAAATTTGGCCGCATTGCCTACAAATCAAAAAATAAAAATGAGGGAAAAGCTCCAGTATGCATATTTGATCAAACTGGATTTGAGTTAATCTCTGACAAGCAAAAAAGAGATGCTGCACTACAAGCTGGATCCCTTAAAAAGTTTGATTCAATTGAGCAGCTGAGCAATGAATACAAACTTCCATTAGCGACAGTGCCAAAAACGATTTCTGAATACCACAGCGCCATTGAGACTAAAAAAGATGAGAAATTTATGAAGATGCTTGATCAATTAGAAGGTGCGGCAGTTAAGAAAGCTCCATTCTATGCAATAAAAGTAGAGCCTGAGCTTAATTATACAACGGGTGGTATTAGAATTGATAAAAAAGCTCGTGTGCTTAAAATAGCTGATGAAAAGCCATTTAATGGTCTATTTGCAGCAGGTGAAGTAACAGGTGGAATTCATGGTGCGCAAATACTAGAAGGACTTAACACGCTTGATTGTGGTGTGTATGGCATCATCGCAGGCGAACAGGCTTCGAAAATGGAAGCAATCGATCTTGTTTAAGTAAGGAGGGAAAAACATGAAAAAATTATTAATAGCACTTGGTGTCGTATTGGTAGCTGGTATTGCCTTTTTATATCAAGGTATAGATAGAGAAGAGAGTAGTAGTAAAAAAATAGATGTGAAAATGCCAGAAACAACCTTAGCAACATCTGAACTTATTAATCTAAAAGTAGATTATCCTTCGAATAATGATCAGCATGATAAACTCGGGTTTGATTGTGTGACTTGCCATGGTGATTTTAAAGATCCAAATGAAATTACCCCAATGCAAAATGAACAATGTTTTACATGTCATGGTGATTATAATAAAGTGGCAGAACGTACATCGTTTTTAGATGAAAATGAAGTAAATCCACATGATGGCTTTCACCACGAGGATCAGTTAGATTGTGCTGACTGCCATCGTGAACATAAACCATCGACTAACTATTGTGCTAATTGCCATGATACAAAGACTTGGATGAAAGATACTCCGTAAGGAAAGGTGGCTATGAAAATGGATGAGAAAAAAGGAATTAAGCGTTTTTTTAAAGGAAAAGCGGGTCTCTATACAACGATGATTGTTACCTCATTTGCAACCATTTTATTTGCTTTCCTGTTTACTGAGGTCATTCATGCAACAGGAGATGAGAAGTTTTGTGGCAGCTGTCATGAAATGGGGACATTTGTTGAAACATATGAACGTGATACACATGGTGGAGCTAACGCAGTTGGGGTAAAGGCAGAATGTACGACATGCCACTTACCACAGGATTCATCAATTGACTATGTGGCATCAAAAGCTGTTTCAGGTACGAAAGAGTTGGTAATGCACCTCACAGGAAATTACTCTGAAGAAGAATACTATGAAAATCGTAAAAACAGAGAAGACTTTGTCTATTCTAGCGGCTGTATCTCTTGCCATCAGGGAGTAGAAAGCGGTGAGATGAAAACAGATAATGAGAATGCAAAGAAAATGCACACTTATTATTTAAGCAAAAAAGGAACGGATACAAAGATAGAGTGCGTATCCTGCCATACAGATGTGGGTCATAATGGGGAATTACGCCATGAATTAATTGATATGGAAAAGTACCCTAATGAGGAATAGAAGGAGGAAGAACTCATGGATCGTCGTACCTTTTTAAAAGCTAGTGCTGTGTCTGCAACAGCGACTGCTCTCTCAGTTTCTAGTTTTGCCCCTTTAGTCGATGCTGAAGAAAACACTGATGTGAAGTTTGATGAAGTATTTGATGTCATTGTCGTCGGAAGTGGTATCGCTGGAACAACTTCAGCGATTACTGCTGCTGAACATGGAAATAAAGTGCTTGTTGTTGATAAGATGAACATTTTTGGTGGAACATCACTTATTAGTGGATTGAATTTCTCTTGTGTCGGAAGTGATGAGCAAAAAGCAGAAGGAATAGAAGATAGTCCAGAGCTGATGGCTGCAGATATGAGAAAAGTATCAGATGATTATGGTGATCCAGAATTAGCTCTAACAGTGGCAAGAACGACGACACGATTCTATCATTTTTTAAAGGAAAGAGGAATTGTATTCAAGCAGTTCAAACAGTTAGGTGGACATTCCGTTGCTAGAGCTGTTTGGGCAGGGGGCGGAAAACATGTCCTTGGACCTTTGCAAGATTATATTCAAAAAAATCTTTCAGACAGACTTACGATGCGTAAACGCTGTAAGGTAGATAATATTGTATTTAAAGATGGACGTGCGATCGGGCTTAAAGTACGTGAAAATTACTATTTCAACTTTGATGACCCTGAGAATGATGATGTAACGAATAAAACAGGTAAGGTGAAATATATTGGTGCCCGTAAAGGTATTGTCTTCG
The DNA here is from genome assembly GCA_023387295.1 of Bacillota bacterium. Lineage (GTDB taxonomy): Bacteria > Bacillota > Bacilli > Bacillales > Cytobacillaceae > Cytobacillus. The sequence continues at coordinate 7,829 of JAEWIG010000134.1, forward strand.
CAAGTGGAGGGTATTGTCGAGACAGAAAGCTATTAGGTGCTGAGGCCGATATTCTGGCAGAGACGAATAGTGATGCGAATCCAGGTGCTCGTTCCGGAACATTACAAATGCTATTGAAGCATGGTGCACAAGCCATCAACTTATCTCTCTTCCGATTAGCTTACCCGATCCCAACAGAGGACTTAATGTGGGGAATACTCATTAATCCAGAAGGAAAGCGCTTTGTTAATGAGCTTGGAAATCGTAATACAATCGGGATGACGATTCTAAAAGAAAAGCAAAAATTTGATGGGAAAGCACCATTGTTAATTTATGACCAAATAGGCGCAGATAATTTCCATGATAAACAAAGATTTGAGTTAAGTATGGAAGCGAAAAATGGTTATGAAGGAACGATGTATAAATTTGATGCGCTTGAAGAAGTGGCGAAATTCTTTGAATACGATCCGAAGGTATTGAAGAAAGCTATCGATGATTATAATAAAGCGATTGATAGTGGAGTAGATAAAGAGTTTGGGAAGGACTTTTCACAAATGAATGGAGCAGCCGTGAAAAAAGCTCCTTTCTACGCAATGCGATTAACACCGAAGTGTACGTATACACCAGGTGGAGTAAGAATTACGAAAGAAGCACAAATGATTCATAGTCAAACTGGCGAAGTCATCGAGGGATTATTTGCTGCTGGAGAAGCAGCTGGCGGAATTCATGGAGCGATGCGACTAACTGCTTGCTCAATGCCAGATTGCGGATCATTTGGTCTTATTTCTGGAGATAGTGTTTCAGCGATGAAACCAATAGATTTGTAGAATGATAAAGGAGCTGTCCGCACACCGGACAGCTCCTTTGTTTTTTTATGTAGATAATCCAATTTTGAAAGCTATGCAGTTTTGAATACTTTATGCAGTTCTAGACATCATTGGAGAAGATTAGCGTTTTTATTGCATTTTATTCGAGTACCTGGGGTGGAAAACTAGAGGAAATTAACTTGGCACAAGTTTTGCATGTATATAAGCAAATAAGATAATGAGGTGCTAAAATGGCAATTTCAACAGTTGATAAGAAAAATAATATGGAGACAAAGGAGAGTTCTCAATCAAATCCACAATCAGAATTTGAAGCAGTTTTAAAAGATGCGGTGGAAGCTCTTAAATATCCAGATGAAGTTTTTGAACTTTTAAAAGAGCCAATGCGATTTCTTGAGGTAAGAATTCCGGTAAGAATGGATGACAATACAACAAAAATATTTACAGGTTATCGCGCTCAGCATAATGATTCGACTGGACCAACAAAAGGTGGGATTCGTTTTCATCCGGATGTAACAGCAGACGAAGTAAAGGCTCTAGCTGGCTGGATGAGTTTAAAATGTGGCATTACTGATCTTCCTTATGGTGGAGCAAAGGGAGGAATCATTTGTAATCCACGGAATATGAGCTTACGAGAATTAGAGGCACTGAGCAGGGGATATGTAAGAGCGGTGAGCCAAATCGTTGGCCCAACAAAGGACATTCCAGCTCCTGATGTATATACGAATGCGCAAATTATGTCATGGATGCTAGATGAATACGATCATATGCGTGAATTTGATTCACCTGGTTTTATTACGGGTAAACCAATTGCATTAGGCGGTTCATTGGGAAGAGAGACGGCAACATCCAAGGGTGTTTTATACACACTTCAATTAATTAGTGATATTAAAAAAATCCCGATTCAGGATATGAAAGTAATCATTCAGGGCTTTGGAAATGTCGGAAGCCATCTAGCAAAATTCTTATACGATTCAGGTGCAAAGGTTGTCGGAATTTCTGATGCGCTTGGTGGAATCTATGATGAAAATGGTTTGGATATTCCTTACCTTCTTGAAAGAAGAGATTCATTTGGTATTGTTTCAAATTTATTCAGCAACACCATTACGAATCAAGAAATTCTTGAAAAAGAGTGTGATGTCCTTGTTCCTGCAGCTATTGGCGGACAGATTACACGAGATAACGCATCAAAACTAAAGTGCAAAATTGTCGTCGAGGCTGCAAACGGTCCAACAACGAAGGAAGCATTGTCGATCCTAGAAGAGCGGGATATTTTAGTTGTTCCAGATATCTTAGCTAATTCAGGTGGAGTTATTGTTTCCTACTTCGAGTGGTGTCAAAACAATCAAGGCTTCTATTGGTCTGAAGAGGAAGTAGACCAAAGATTAAAAGAGAAAATGACAGCTAGTTTTATGAAGGTACTACAATCCTCAGAACATTTTGGTGTAAGTATGAAAGTAGCTGCTTATATAGAGGGAATTCGCAGAATTACTGAGGCTTCAAGATTAAGAGGCTGGATAACAATATGAAGGGAGACTGAAGTATGGTAGATATTTTATTAGAAGAAAAAGAAACTCAATCAGTCAGTCATTACTGTGTAGCAACGGATACGCATCGTTATGATTTTTCCGTCATATATTCGAATCATTTTTATGGGAAAGCAATGGTTGTGTCGATCCAAACAGAAAAGATGGTTCTTATGTGCCAAGAAGATCTTGAAAATGATTCATACTGGGCCAATAAATTAGGTATCAAAGGAAATGATTTACACTCATGCAAATCATTTTTGCAAATGATTTTAAATCATAAGCAATTTGCTAACCAATATTAAAAAACTATTTTGAGTCTATGCAAAAAGTTATATATATAGTGCCTTGATAAATTTAGTAGAAAGGCAGGTAGTAGGTTTGAACCCTGAATTTGTAATTAGTTCCTATTATGGCACCATCGAAGAAGTATCTATTGATATTCATTCACGAATAGATGAATGGGAGCCATTATTTAAAATTAAAACAGAAAACGGAAATATTGAAACGATTCGCGTGGGGATAAGTGGAAAAATCCAATCATTAGAAGTCCAAAAAGGAGACCGCGTCATACCCGGAATGGTCCTCGCTTTTATTAAAGAAGATTTAATAGCAAGTGCTTCTGATTAAAACAATAGAATGTAGCAGAAGGAGATGAATGATCATCTCCTTTTTCAAATGGGCTATGTTTAAACCCAACCTGAAAGTATAAATACATAATTATTAAAATATAAATAATTATCAAACTTCGATACTATGAAGAGAGCAAGTCGGTGATATAATAGAAACAAGAAGGAATGGGAGGAGGGTCCTTGTGTTTTCATTAGAAAAAGAAAATATTCGAACGATTAATACAATCCCAATTGATAGTTTGAAAGGAGATTGGCAGTCAGCGCTTAAGAATAATAATGAACCTTTCCTTTTTCTTGAAAAAAATCACGAACTTATTGCTTATATTCGAACTAAAGATATTCTCTCAGAGAGTAAAAACAAACCTATCATCACACGAGAATTGTTAGTAGAGAAGTCTATTTCTTTAGAAAATGTTTCGAAACTAAATCAAACGATTTCAATTCCTGCTCTCTTTCAAATTATTGGTGAGCCAATTGCGATCGTCCTTAATGATAATGGCGAGCCAACTGGTTACATAAGAAGAGAAGAAGTGCTAGCACAGTTATTTAAACAAGAAAATCGAAGTGGGGTTGATCTTCTAAAGATTATCTTAACTTCCATTCCGATGGGAATTTTCGTTGTTGACCGAGAAAAGCAAATCATTAATTTCAATGAATCGGGTTTAAAAATGATTAAAATGACTGCTGATAGCGTCATGAATATATCAGCAGAGACCATTTTTGATCGAGAGTATATTCATAATGTGTTTCGAACGGGTGAGACGATTTTAAATCAACTCCAAATTACAGATAAGATGGGCGTTCTTGTAGATTATAGCCCGATTATTGATTTTAACAACCAAGTAGAGGGCATTATTATTATTGTTCAAGATTTGCCGATGGTTGAGGAAATGGCCATGGAAATTGAACATATAAAGACTTTAAATCAGGATTTACATGCAATCCTATCATCCATTTACGATGAAATTCTTGTCGTTAATCAACATGGAGAGTTAATTCGGTATAGTGAAAGTTTTATCTCGGAGTTTTGGGATGTTGAACTAAAGGACTTAATCGGAAAAAACTTACTAGAATTAGAGGACAAGGGATTATTTACACCGTCTGTTACCCGTTTGGTCATTGAGCAGAAGAAGAAAGTATCAGTTGTTCAGGAAACAAAAAGCGGGAAAAAGATTTTAGCAGTGGGAAATCCAGTTTTTAATGACCAAGGAAAAATTGAAAGAATTATTATTGCATCAAGAGACATCACAGAAACAACAAAGTTAAAAACAGAATTACGTGAGATAAAAAAGATATCAGATCAATACAAACAGGAACTAGAATCCTTCAAAAACAAAGACCAATTTTTTAAGAAAATTATTTATTGCAGTCCAAAAATGGAGCGGGTAATGGAGCAAGTTAATAAAATTTCAAACTTCTCGTCTACGGTACTAATTTATGGGGAGTCTGGAGTTGGAAAAGAAGTGATTGCTCATGCGATTCACCAACTTGGTAATCGCTCAAATGAACCTTTTTTAAAGCTAAATTGTGGAGCAATTCCAGAAAATTTATTAGAGAGTGAGCTATTTGGCTATAGTAAAGGTTCTTTTACTGGAGCAGATAAAAATGGGAAAGAGGGTTATTTCCAAAAGGCAGATAAAGGAATCTTATTTCTAGATGAAATAGGTGAAATGCCTTTAAGTCTACAAGTAAAATTACTCCGAGTTCTGCAAGAGCAGGAGGTAGTGCCAATTGGGAGCACGACACCTATTCCGATAAACGTTCAAATTGTTGCTGCAACGAATAAACGGTTGGAAAAAATGGTCGAGCAAGGAACATTTCGTGAGGATTTATTCTATCGCCTAAATGTTATTCCTATTCACGTCCCTTCCTTAAGGGAAAGACCAGAGGATATCCCTCTTCTAGCCTTTCATTTTTTACAACAATTAAATGAAAAATATAATAAAAACTATCATTTATCTCAGGATGCACTCAATTTACTTGAAGTTCATTCATGGCCAGGAAACATAAGGGAATTGCAAAACATGGTTGAAAGATTAGCTGTCTCTGCTGATCATCCAACCATTGATGCCCAATTTGTTAATCAGTTTCTTTATATTGGAAGTGATTTTAGGAAAGAAAAGCCGCTAATTTCAAAAGTGTCTCCACTCCAAGAAACACTAGATTATGTGGAAGAGCAGCTCGTTTTGCTCGCAATGAAACAATACAAGACAACAACGAAAGCTGCAAAGGCACTAGGGGTAAGCCAATCATCCGTTAGCCGAAAGTATCAGAAAATCTTAAGTGAGAAGCAAGCTGGAATGATTATTCAATAATGTATTTTTCTTTGTTGTGAGTAGATACTTATGAATGTTTTAGTGTAAAAATTAAATCGTCGTCGGATTCATTGAGCAAGCCTCGATGTTAACGAAGTAATCGTAAGCGCAGAGAAATGAAGCCGACGACATTTACATAACATAATTGGCAGCAGAAATTAATGGAAGTTTTTTCTTTAGCTTCATCTCATCTTATGCAGTTCTAACTAACCCTATGCAAAATTGCATAGGGTTTTTACGTTAGGGTAAAAGAATAGTAAGAATTAACACAATTTTCAAATTGGCACACATCTTGCATTAGTAATATATAAAAATTAAGGGAGGTTATTGATAAGATGCTTGATTTGAAAATGTATATTAATGGCGAGTGGAGAGATTCTCACAATAAAGAGAAACGCAATGTCATTAATCCTGCTACTGGTGAAGTGTTTGCTCAAGCAGCTGAGGGCACGATTGAGGATGCAAAAGAAGCTATTCAAGTTGCAAGAGCAACTTTTGAAAGCGGTGTCTGGTCTGAAATGGCTCCTGTAGAAAGGGCTTCATACTTATTTAAAATTGCGGACAAAATTGATGAGAATGCAGAAGAACTTACTCGATTAGAAACGATGGATAATGGGAAGCCACATAGAGAAGCAGGTTTTGATATGGGCGATGCGGCTACTTGCTTCCGTTATTATGCGGGTCTTATTACGAAGCCAGATGGTCAAACGTATACAGTCGCAGATCCTGTTCAAGCAATGGTTGTCCGTGAACCAGTTGGTGTTTGTGGATTAATTGTACCTTGGAATTACCCACTATTAATGAGTGTGTGGAAGATTGCACCTGCTTTAGCGGCAGGGAACACAATTGTTTATAAACCATCTGAAGTCACTCCTTTAACTCCTACGAAGCTATTTGAAATTTTCGAGGAAGTTGGATTGCCAAAGGGTGTAGCCAATATGGTGATGGGGCCAGGTCCAATTGTAGGAAATGAAATTGCAGAAAGCAATGATGTGGACCTTGTTTCCTTTACAGGCGGAACGAAAACAGGCAAGCATATTATGAGAGCTGCAGCTGGAAATATGAAGAAGCTTTCTCTAGAACTAGGTGGAAAATCACCGAATATTATCTTTGCTGATGCTGATTTTGAAATTGCTGTTGATTATGCTTTGTTTGGAATTTATGCAGGATCAGGGCAAGTATGCTCTTCAGGATCTCGTATTTTAGTAGAAGAAAGCATCTATGATAAATTCGTTAGTCGCTATGTCGAAAGAGCTAAGCAGATTAATGTTGGACCTGGTGATGATCCAAATACAGAAATGGGTCCACTAGTCAGCCAGCAGCATTTAGAAAAAGTTCTAAGCTATATCGAAATAGGCAAAGAAGAAGGAGCACGAATTGCTTGTGGCGGAAATCGCATCACGAAAGACGGTTTGGAAAAAGGTTACTTTGTAGAGCCGACTGTATTTGTTGATGTAAACCCTGATATGAGAATTGTAAGAGAAGAAATCTTTGGTCCAGTTGTGGTCATTCAAAAGTTTAAGGATGAGGCAGAGGCCATTGAACTTGCGAATAACACAGACTATGGACTTGCTGGTGCCGTATTTTCTTCTGATGGTGCAAAGGCACTTCGAGTTATTAAAAAAGTCCGTGCAGGGATTACGTGGATTAATATGTACCACAATACCTATAACGAAGCACCATGGGGCGGTTATAAGCAAAGTGGCGTTGGGCGTGCTTTAGGAACGTATGGCCTAGATGTTTACCAAGAAATTAAACAAATTAATATTAACTTACAAGTTGAACCAGTTGGTTGGTTTTCAAAATAATATTTTTCTAGAATTAATTTTAACTAACTGAGTTGATTGGAGCGGAGGGCACTTGACTCCTGCGGGAATGGAGGGAAGCGTGAGACCCCGCAGGCGCTAGCGCCGAGGAGGCTCACGTCACTCCCCGCGGAAAGCAAGTGCCCGCAGCGGAAATCAACGGGCAAAATTTGAAGGCAAAAATAATAATATATGCGAAAAGAGTTTTTAAAAAAATCATAACTTCATTACAAACAGAGGAGCGAGAAAATGAGTACACAAATCGAAAATAAAAAAGAAGAATTAAAGGCTGAAAATATCAATGAATATATTAAACAAGTTTTAAGTTTAATTGAGAAAGAAAATGTAACAGAAGCAGAAGCAAGCTGGATTACGAAGCAAACAGTAGATAATTTCCGTGAGCATGTAAACCCTGGGTTTTTAGAATATCGTAAAACTGTTACAGAGGGCGGTCAATTCGCTGCTGTTGAGTGGTCCGATAGCGGTTCTTGTTTCAAGGATGTAAGCGGGAAGGAATACATCGATTGTCTAGGCGGTTTCGGAATTTATAACGTTGGCCACCGTAATCCAAAGGTAGTGAAGGCGGTTACTGACCAATTAAAACGTCAAGCACTTCATAGTCAAGACTTGTTAGATCCACTTCGTGCGATTTTAGCAAAAATCCTGGCAGACATTACGCCAGGAGACTTAAAGTATGCCTTCTTTACAAATAGTGGAACTGAGAGTGTAGAGGCTGCCTTAAAGCTTGCAAAAATGTACAGCGACCGAACAACATTTATTGCAACAACTAAAGCATTCCATGGGAAGAGCTTAGGATCTTTATCAGGTACAGCAAAAGGAATGTTCCGTAAGCCATTTCTTCCATTAATTCCAGGATTCCGTCATGTGCCATTCGGGGATATCGACATGATGAGAAAGACATTTGAATCATGTGCTTTAGTTGGAGAAGATGTTGCCGGAGTTATTCTTGAGCCAATTCAAGGTGAGGGCGGAATTATTCTTCCTCCTGAAGGGTATCTACAACAAGTAAGAGATCTCTGTGATGAATACGATGCAGTGCTTATTTTTGATGAGGTACAAACAGGCATGGGACGTACTGGAAAAATGTTTGCTGCTGAATTATATGATGTTGTCCCTGATATTTTATGTTTGGCAAAAGCATTTGGTGGAGGCGTCATGCCAGCAGGTGCTATCGTAGCAAAGGAAAAAGTATTCAAGAGCTGGTTCGACAATCCATTCATGCATACGACAACATTCGGAGGAAATCCACTAGCTTGTGCTGCTGCGATTGCAACCATTGATGTTTTATTAGAGGAAAAGCTACCTGCAAGAGCGGCTGAGGTGGGCGAATATTTCTTAAATGGGTTGAAGGAAGCAGCTAAGGGGCAAGAGGACGTAGTCATGGAAATTCGTGGCCAAGGCTTAATGATTGGAATTGAGTTCCATAAAGATGAAGAAGGATACGAAGTTTCAAAAGGAATGTTTGATCGAGGGATACTTGTTGCTGGAACATTAGTCAACTCAAAAACAATTCGCATCGAGCCACCATTAACGATTAGCTATGAAGAAGTAGATAAGGTTATCTCTACATTTAAAGAGGTATTAGGGAGTATTAAGTAAGATACAATAGGCTGCAAGAATCATATAAAAAGGGGGGGAACCTCCTTTTTTAGGTCTGATTGGCGATAGCTATTTTGTATAAGGAAAAATGAGAACATATACAATTAATTCTTTAAGGATGGTGAAATTAAAATGAGAAAATATGTAAATATTAAAACCTCTATTCCAGGACCAAAATCGCAAGAACTGTTAGAGAAAAGAAAAGAATTCGTGCCGCAAGGGATTAGCAACGGCTGTACCGCTTTTGTAAAAAAAGCTCAAGGTGCATTAGTGGAAGATATGGATGGAAATACATTTATTGATTTTGCCGGAGCAATTGGAACAGTTAATGTTGGGCATGCCCATCCTAAGGTTGTAAAAGCACTTCAAGAGCAAACAGAAAATTTCATACATACAGGCTTTAATGTCATGATGTATGACTCTTATATTGAACTAGCAGAAAAGCTAACAAAGCTAACTCCTGGTGATTTTCCGAAGCAAGCCGCTTTCTTTAATAGTGGTGCAGAAGCAGTTGAAAACGCAGTGAAGATTGCGCGAAAGTATACGAAAAGACAAGGAATCATTTCCTTTACAAGAGGGTTTCATGGTCGAACTTTAATGACAATGACAATGACAAGTAAAGTAAAACCATATAAATTCGGTTTCGGTCCATTTGCACCAGAAGTTTATAAAGCCCCATATCCATACGTATATCGTCGACCAGAAGGAATGACGGAAGCACAGTATAATCAGTTTATGATTGAGCAATTTGAGCAATTTTTAATATCAGAAGTTGCCCCTGAAACGATTGCAGCTGTTGTGATGGAGCCGGTTCAAGGAGAAGGTGGATTTATTGTTCCGGATAAAGCTTTCGTGAATAGGGTTTATGAGATTTGTCAAGAAAACGGGATTGTTTTTGTCGCTGATGAAATTCAAACAGGCTTTGGTCGAACAGGCAGCTATTTTGCCATGGAGCATTTCGGAATCGTCCCTGATTTAGTCACGATTTCGAAGTCAATGGGGGCTGGGGTCCCGATAAGTGGTGTTGTTGGTAGAAAAGAGATTATGAATGTATCAGCACCAGGGGAGCTAGGTGGAACGTATTCAGGTAGCCCGCTTGGCTGTAAGGCAGCTCTTGCTGTTCTTGAAATTATTGAAGAAGAGCAATTAAATGATCGTGCAAAGATAATTGGCGATAGAGTTATGAACAAGTTCCAGCAATTATCTGATCGCTTTGAGCAGGTTGATGGCATTCGAGGACTTGGTGCTATGTGTGCACTAGAAATTGTTCAAGATAAAGAGTCAAAAACACCTGACAAAGAATTAACAGGGAAAATTATTCAGGAAGCGATTAACAGAGGTCTTCTTCTTTTAAGTGCTGGCGTGTTTGGTAATGTTATTCGTATTTTAATGCCATTAACAATTACTGACGATCAGCTTGAAGAGGGTCTTGCCATTTTAGAAGAAGCGGTTGAAGCAGTTCTTGTCCCACAATACAATTAAGATAACATGATCGAGAGGTGAGGAAATGGTGAAAGCAACTTACGAAAAAAATCAGCTTTACAAAATGTATATTGATGGACATTGGGTAGGGGATGATTGTGAGGAATTCATTAACGTAACGAACCCTGCAACACAGGAAATTGTCGGTGTTATTCCAAAAGGGGGAACGAGCGAAGCAAA